>JALNVT010000041.1 GCA_023231265.1 Sphaerochaetaceae bacterium | reverse complement strand
TATAGCCAGTTGTAATATAACTTGTATTGATTTAAATATGAAATTTTATTGTATGAATCATTGATACTTTCAATTTAAATATTTATTCTGTTTTCAAAGGAAATAATTGATAATATGAGTAAAGATAAAATATTTTTTGTAAATGACTATTCAACAGTTGCACATCCAAATTTGATAAATGCCCTGAGTAGGGCAAATTACACAAGTCAATTGGGATATGGTGATGATGAATATTCAAATGAAGCTAGAGATCTGATAAAAAAGCAGTGTGGTGGTGATCCCGATGTCTTCTTCCTTGTTGGTGGAACTCAGGTCAATATGGTATTCTTATCAGCCGCATTGAAGAGCTATCAGGGAGTCATAAGCAGCCATCTAGGTCACATAGCAACACATGAAACAGGTGCAATTGAATCAAGAGGACATAAGGTTCTTTCAGTTGTAACTGGTTCTGATGGAAAGGTAGCTGCTTCTCAAATAAAGAAAATCTGCAGAGCCTACAATGAAGATGTCAACAGACTTCACACTGTGCAACCAGGAGGAGTCTATATATCACAACCCACTGAATCAGGAGCTCTTTATTCCAAAGAAGAATTGATTGGTATCAGCAGGGTATGTGATGAGAACAATCTATTTTTATATGTGGATGGAGCTAGAATGGGATATGCACTCTCCAGCAAGCAGAATGATGTGTCATTGCAAGACCTTCATCTTCTTAGTGATTGTTTTTACATAGGCGGAACCAAGTGTGGTGCAATGATAGGTGAGGCTCTTGTTATAAACAATAAGAAATTCACAGAAGAAGTTGAGTACAGCATAAAACCAAATGGAGCATTGCTTGCAAAAGGAATGGTCTTGGGACTTCAGTTCAAAGAGCTGTTTACAGATAATCTGTATATAAATATCTGCAAAAAAGCAAATGAGATGGCACAGTTGATTGCAAAGACTTTAAAAGATTGTGGTTTCACCCTCTACAGTGAATCTCATACAAATCAGCAGTTTGTTATAGTTCCTGATAAAGTCTTGGAGCAGCTAGAGAAGAAATATGAATTTGCTGTTTGGGAAAAAATGGATGATGGAAACACTGTAATCAGAATCTGCACATCTTGGTCAACTGATGAGAGCATGGTTGAATCTCTTGTTGAGGATATAAAAAAATATCGATTGAATTAATTGACTTTCACTTAAAAATAAAAAGGCTATTCCAATGTTCAGGAATAGCCTTTTGCTTGATATGGCAGCTGTTGATTAATTGAATTTATAAACCAATCCAACAGGTACCTCCACAGCATGTACAATATTATCTGTATGATAGTTGAATGCATAGTTAACACCAGCTTTTATCATCCAAGAATTATTGATATCATACTTGAATCCAAGACCAGCTTTTGCTCTGAAATAAGGAGCCTCATCAACCTCTGAAATAGGTATCAAACTACCAACTCCAGCCATCAAGTAAGGAGTGAATTTTTCAGAATCCATGAAGCTGAGATCATATGATATTGTGAACATTGGAATCAATTCTTTGAAGAGTCCGCCATTGAATCTATCAGCACCAAATCCCAATTCAAAACCAATTGTTGTGTTCTCACTTACCTCTCTCTCAACTATAACATCCAATCTTGCACCTAAATAAGCAAAATCTGAAACAGAATTTAGTTTTCCGTTTAGCATTGTGTAGTTGCCAATCAATCCAACATGATAAGGTGTCAATTCTTTAGGTTCAAATAGAGATAGGTCTGCAAAATTTTCAGTTGATTGAGCCAAGGAATGATCTGCGACTGAAACTTCAGGCTCCACAGCATCTGCAAAAGTAGCTTCAATTGCTGGATGAACTTCAGGTTTACCTTCTTCAGCTGCAGCAACTGCAGCAATTTCAGAATCATCTGAAGAAGCATCTTCAGAAACTTCAGAAGATACTACATCAACTTCTTCTGCCATGGCATCTGCACTGTGCATCTCTGCAGCAGGTTCTTCCATAATCGTATAGAAATCATCATCTGATGCAAGAACGATATTGCCTGTAGTCTCGTCCATTGAAATACTTGTCAGTTTGCCTTCAATTGTTTTTGTTTCATTGTTCTGTGTAATTTTTGTTTCATTGTTGATCTGTTCAATCATAACACCATTAGGAAGGGTATAAGTGGTCTCACCACCAATCTTGTGCTGCAAAATTGCACCATCTGCATAGTTTATTGTTATCATTGGAAGGTCTATTGAATATGTATCAATAGGTGCCTTTGTTATAAGAATATCGTTGAACATAGTGGTGAAGCCATCAGCATTCAAGCCAATTGTAACATCATCTACATGAGCTTCAATGGTTGTATCATTGAATCTTATGCTCATGTTTTCATCAATTACCAAGTTGTACCATTCGCCATCGGAGGTGAAGTTGGTTATAGATGGAAGGATGAAGCTTGCGCCATCATAAGAAACCATAATTTTATCTAGATTGTTGGTTGCATCAATTTGAAGACCAACTGGGAATTTACCTGTAATATTTCCCTCTGAATCAATCATGATTGAAGATGAATCTGCATTGTTGAACTTTGCATTATCTTTTTCTATTGAGTAATTTATTATTTTGTTTGCAGATAATAAAGTTCCTCTGTAATATAGAAGATTGTCCTTCAATTCAAATCCCAATCTCTCAATATCTAGCTTGTTTGATTCCATAGCTACAGGAGTCTCATGCATCTCTGTCTTAGTTTCAGCAGTAGCTTCCATTGCAGGTTTTGCAGCTTCTGTTTTTTCTGTAGATGAAACAACAGCGGAAGTACTTGTATCTGTATTTACAGTTTGTGTTGTGCTTGTTTCTTCGGCTGCTTTATCTTTATTGCAGCTTGTAAAAGTAAGCGAAATAGCAATTGTAATTATAGTAAGTAGGATAACTTTTGTGCGTTTCGATTTTTTCATTTGTTCCTCAATTTGAATTTAGTTTTCAGTTTAATTTCATTTGTTCTAATTTTCTTTCTATTATCTAAATAATAATAGCTATATTGCGTTTGGGCAATGAATTTTAAACAAATTTGACGAAATGTCATGATTTATTAAGCTTTTACTGCAGTTTCAACCGTTAAATATTTTTCAGAGGTGTAAGACATCAAGAAAGAGCCAAGAGGAGCAGTTATAACAATACCGATAACTGCAAAAGTAAGAGCCATCTCTCCAACACCAAGACCCATTGCAAGAGGAACACCACCCATAGCTGCTTGAACAGTTGCTTTTGGCAGCTCTGAAACAAGGCAGAAAATCTGTTCTTTTGAAGTCAATCCTGTTTTTGTTGTGGATATAAATGTTCCAAATGTTCTGAAGAAAAGACCAATAAATAACATGATTATAACATTGATTCCAGCTTGAGATATGTAGGTTATGTTCACCAGAGCTCCAACAAGTACGAATAAGAATATTTCAGCTCCAACCCACAACTTTCCAAACTTAGGTGTGAGTCTTGTTGCTAGAATTGGATGCTTAGCTTTGATCACAAGGCCCAGACTTACAATGGCCAATAGACCTGAGATTGGAACAATCTCTCCAACTGAATTCTCAAGTGAGATAAATAAAAATGCCACACTCAATAGAAGCAGAACTTTGACGGTGTCTCTCATATGGAACTGTCTGAAGAATTGAACAAGAAGTATACCTGATACAATACCGAGCAAAATTCCTGTTATCATGGAAGTTGGAACTCTCAAGAAAGAAGTTGCATGGATGTCTCCACCTTTTGCCAATCCAGCTAGGGCTGTAAAGATAACAACACAGTAGACATCATCTGCAGAAGAGCCTGCAAGCATCATCTGAGGAATAGCTTTGTTGGTGCCTTTTTTTTCATCAATAAGACGGGTCATGGCAGGAACAACAACTGCTGGAGATACAGCTCCCATAATTGCACCTATGATACCAGCGTCTATTACTGATATATGCATCAGATGTGGGGCAAAAACCAGATATGCTATTATCTCGCAGGAAGCTGGAACAAAACAAAGCATTATTGCAGGTCGTCCAACTTTCTTTAAATCTTGCAGATCAAGGGATAGACCAGCTTTCATCAGAATTATGATGAGGGCAATCTCTCTGATATCGCCTGAGATATTGGTGAGGGATGATGAAAGTATGTTGAAACCAAAAGGCCCAAGAATTATACCAACAAATAACATTCCTATGATGTACGGTAAGTGGATTTTTTTAAATACACTTCTTGATAGCAATCCAAATAAAATGATGAGAGCCAAACTAAATAACATAAAATTGTTCCTTTACATAGACATAAAAAAAGATGCCACTGCTAAATATGCAGAAGTCATCAGCTAAAAGCAGTTCGGATTAAAAATCCAGGGAGACATTCATTCCCAATAAAATATGAATTCAATAATAGATAAGAATCATTTTTATTACAATATCAAGAGTGTATATTTTAAATAAAAAAAAGACCATCTCAGAGTAAAGATGATCTTCTTTCAGCTTTTTGATTATATTCTCGTGGAATAAATCTGTTTTGTTTTGTCATATTGAGATTGGACCACTCCGATAAGAGGATGATTTTTTCTCAATACTTTTGGAGAGATGTTGTTGACAGTGCTCAATATTTCGAGTGATAGAGTGTAATTCTTACCAATGTTAGCAAGCCTTGCAATTCTGACTTCAAGAGAGATCTGCTGCTCCGTTGTAATTTGATATGAGCTCTGTGCAATCTGATTGGAGAGTTCTAAATAGCCCTGAAGAGCCTTCTGATACAATTCATGTCTTTCGTATGCAAGACAAAGCGCACAGAGAATGTTGATCTGAACTTCAATTGGAATCTCATGCTTGATTGAATAGTTGTATGCATCTCGCAGATAGCAGAGCTCTTTATCTTTATCTTTTTCAAACCGTGCAAGTTTTGCCAAGCACAGACAGTACAGACTGTAATACTTATTGCCCTTATCGACTGAAAAATCCTTCAGTATCAATTTTGTATCAATTATGTTGTTTTCATTTATATATGCGTTGGCTAGGTTGATGGTTGCCTCTATTTTGGCGTTTTCATCACTGCTTTCCATTGTGCCTTGATATATGTTCAAAGCATTAATTTTTGCGTTCTCAAAATCTTCGTCTTCTGTATATAGATCAAAAAGCTGCGCACACACAGACAAATAAATGGTACTTGTTATACCATTTTTGTTGAAAGCCTCAGCTTTGTAGAGGTTCAGAGTAGCAATTTTATCATGTCTTCTTGCAAAAGGTGTTAAATTTTGAACATCTTTTACAATTAATAATTTCTGTAAGTAGTTTTCCATAAGTTTTCCTCAGTAGTTATATTGAAAATGTAGTCATAATAGCATCGATTTGCAAGTAAAAATGCTATTATAATTTTTTAAAATCTTCTGCCACAAGAATTCTAAGAGGATGATTTTCTGGTAGGGTGCATTCAATATTGTTATGAAGAGATGTCAGTAAATCAGCTCTTTCTTTGTGATGGTTTAAATAACAATGAATTCTTGCTTCTCTGTAGAATATTGAAGCAATTCGTTCATAAGATAAAAATTTATGTATCTCAAATTCTGGTTCTTGCATCTTTTCATATATCATGAAGGCCCTGTTGTATTCTCTAGATTTTTCAAAAGCTAATGCCAGTCCACATAAAATTTCAAACTCAATTCTCTTCATGCAACCACTTTTAAGTGCTAGGTTGAGTGCAATCTGGAAGTTTTTGATTTCTTCAGAAGTATTCTGCTTGATACCATAAAGTTTTGCTAGTCCACTGTAATATAAATAATGAAATTCAGTGCAATCAAGATCTTCCATTTCATCCAATATCTTTTTTGCTTCAAATATCTTATTCTCATTTAGAAGAGCACATGCATAATTGTATTGTGCTTGAATTGTGAAACGAGGTATATTTATTTTTTCTGATTCTGCATACATCTTTGAAGCTATAACAGTTGTGTTTTCCCAATCTTCATCAACTTGATATGCCTCCAAGAGAGCAACATATAATTGTAAATTCTCATCAATAACTTTTTGATCTTTTTCAATAAAAGAAGGCAGTATGGCATTTATTTTTTTTATTTTCTGAAGATTCGCTGCAACTGGCACAAGATTCTCAACATCTCTTACCACTTCCAATCGATTGCTTATTATTTCCATTTAACATTCCTTCTAATAGTACATAAATTAAAACCAACTTATAGTACAGTAGTTACAAAAAGTACAATAAAAATTATTTATTTTAACTTTTTTGCGTGCAGAGCAAAGTAACAATCATGCACAAAACTATCTACTATTTCCAAACCACTTAAATCTGTATACATATCATCAACAATAAAACCTGCTTCAAACAGACCTCCCAAAAGAATGTCCCATGTATGAGAGAATTCTATTGTATCATGTCTTTTTATCATTTTTTCAACATCGCTTTTTTTCAAACTCTTCAAGTCTGAGTAGGGTACCGTGTATTTAACTTTCAGTTTCCCTTTGAATTCTTTTTTTTCATCAAAAATATATAAAATTGGATTTGTAGCACTTGTTAAAAATGTTCCACCAATTTTTAGAACTCTGTAGCATTCATCATAGGTCTTTTGAACTTCTGAAATAAAGCAGGTTGATGTAGGATTGAAGATCATATCGAAGGTACAATCTGCGAACATTGAAAGGTCCTGCATATCACCTTGAATGGCTTTTATATCAAGACCATATTTTTTAGCAGTCTCTATATCTGTTTCAATCTGTTTTTTGCTTATATCAAGCACTGTAACATCAGCTCCTGCAGCACTCAACATTATACTCTGCTGTCCACCACCACATGCCAACGCAAGTATTTTCTTACCTCGGATATCAGATACCCATTCTGGTTTGACGAATTTGATTGGGCTCAGATAGATCTGAAGATCCCCATTTTTTGCCAAATTAAATTGTTTCTCATTCACTCCAATTGTCCAAAAATTATCTTTTGAATTTTCAAAGTCCCATGCAATAGCATTATCTTTTATATATTCTTTCATAACATTTAAATGGTACCATAAAGTTTTAGAAAATACATAGTGAAGGAGCATAATTATGGCTATATGTCAGTAAAAATTACTAAAATTAGGGAAATTTGCTTTTAGAAAATGGATTGATGCCATAATTCTGCCAATTTGATGTATTTATAGAACTTAATGGAGAAGATGTGCAGTCATTAGTGGACAAATTGGAAACTGAAAAACACCATGACTGCAGTTCTGCAATTAAAGTGATTGATTTTGGAGATAAAAAAAACTCTCAAATTAATGAAAGTTTCTATGTTGCGGACAACTGGACTTGAACCAGCACAGGCTTTCGCCCACAAGCACCTCAAGCTTGCGTGTCTACCAATTCCACCATGTCCGCGTAATTGATTCGATATGCTTGAAAGTATCATTTGTTAACATTTTTGTCAATCAGTTTTTTCTAATTAAATTAGGATTTTTTTAAATATATTGATTGAATTGATATTATAATAATTTATGCCAAACCAATTAAAAACAATGTTTCAAATAGGAAGAAGAACAATTTTAAGCAACAGTTATTGACATATGCCAGTAAAGATATTATATTTTAATTACAAATATTAATAAAAGCATTTTAGCTTTAATGGAGAAGAGACACAGATGAAAATTGCAATGGCAACTCTTGAAGAAAACATGGAAACAAAACTCGATCAAACTTTTGGTAGAGCTGTATATTTTTTAATACATGATACAGAAACAGGAGAGAATAAGTTCATGATAAATCCTGCTAAAGATGCAACAGGTGGCGCTGGTATAAAATCTGCACAGACACTGGTAGATGAAAAAGTTGAAACCCTGATTGTATTTCGTTTGGGAACCAATGCTGTCAAAGTTCTTGAAGGTGGAAATGTTAAATGCTTCAGAGCTATTGAAGATACAGCAGAAGCTAATTTAAAAGCATTCAAGGAAGGAAAGTTAACCAAACTTGAAGATTTTCATCCAGGATATCATCACGCAAAATAATTTCATTTCTTGATATAATAACTTATTGATATGGTGGTTGATCTATACCACCATTATTTTTACTAAAAAGGTGAATAGAACTTATGAATATAGCAGTATTAAGTGGAAAAGGTGGTACAGGAAAGACTTTTATCTCAACTAATCTTGCAAATACCATTCCCAATTCCACATATCTAGATTGTGATGTTGAAGAGCCAAATGGAAGAATTTTTTTCAATGCAAAAGACGAGATGAAAACAGAAACTGTCTACAGGATGATTCCATCCATTGACAAGGACAAATGCAATGGATGCAGAGCCTGTACAGAGTTCTGTCAATTCTCTGCACTGGCATTTTTTGGAGATTCTCCGATGTTGTTTCCTGAAGTCTGTCATAGCTGTGGAGGATGTGAGAAGGTATGTCCAACTGGCGCAATAACTGAAGTGAAAAGCAGTGTTGGAATTGTTGAAGTAAATAAAGTTGCAGATTTAAAAATTGTTTCTGGATTGTTGAATATAGGTGAGGCCTCTTCAATTCCAGTGATCAACAGAGTGCTCAGTGAGATTGAAAATACAAGCATCATTGATTGCCCTCCTGGAAGCGCATGTTCTACTATGGAATCAATAAAAAAGGCTGATTATTGTGTTCTGGTTACTGAGCCAACAATATTCGGATTGCATAATTTGAAGATGATTGTTGAACTTGTTCAACTGTTTAAAATTCCTTTTGGATTTGTAATCAATAAAGTTGAAGATCCCAATAACACCATGATTGAAGATTATGTAAAAACTCTTGGAAAAGAGGTTCTTATAAAAGTTCCATTTACAAAGGAAATTGCAAATAAAGTTGCATCTGGAATGTTAATCAGTGATTCAGATTCTGATTTACGAGATCTATTTAAATCACTGTTGAATAAAATTACTGAGGAGATTTCATAATGAAAAAAATATTGGTCCTTTCTGGTAAGGGTGGAACAGGCAAGACAACCATAACATCAGCTCTGATAGATTTGATGGACATTCAAGCTTTTGCTGACTGTGATATCGATGCTCCAAATCTACATTTGATTGAAGCTCCTAAGAAGATAGCAAAAAAAGAACCATTTTATGGTATGGATATTGCTAAAATTGATCCTGAGAAGTGCATTGGATGTGGAAAATGTTATGATTCATGCAGATTTGATTCTATAATAAAGGAAGATGGTAAGTGTTCTGTCGATGAGCTTGCCTGTGAGGGGTGCTTTGTCTGCGAACTTGTCTGTCCTCAAGATGCCATATCTCATGTAAAGAATATAGTTGGAACCACACAGGTCTTCAAAGATGAGAAGGTCTTCTCTACTGCAATTTTAAACATGGGATCTGGAAATTCTGGAAAACTTGTATCAGAGGTCAAAAAGAACCTATATGAAAATACTGACAAACAACCTCTAGCAATAATCGATGGTTCTCCTGGAATTGGATGTCCTGTAATTGCATCATTATCAGGTATTGATCTTGCTGTTCTTGTTACTGAACCAACTCTTTCTGGATTGAGCGATTTGAGAAGGATTGTTGATACAAGCAGAACTTTTAAAACTCCAGTTGCTATAATAATCAATAAATATGATCTGAATGAAGAGATTGCTGATGAAATCAGACGCTATTCAGAATCTGAGAACATTCCTTATTTGGGCAACATTCCGTATGATAAAGAAGTATCAAAGGCAATAAACAATAACATCTCTCTTTCAAAGGTGGATTGTGAGGCCAGCAGGGCAATAATTAAAATAAAGAGCAGAATCGATGAGTTGCTCTAGAAAATGTCATGTATTCTGTAAGAATATTTGATATCTCTATTTATACAAAGTTATATAGATGTAGTACTAAATTCTTTTTTTTACTATTTATTTCTTTTAATTGGTTTGAAATTGTTATAAAATAAAGCTGTAAGAAATTGAATAAGGATGTTTTATGAAAATTGGTATTTTAACAAGTGGCGGCGATTGCCCGGGATTGAATGCTGTTATCCGTGGATTCTGTAAATTTGTACTGAATCAAGTTGAAGATGCTGAATTAATTGGCATCACTGATGGATATTACGGTTTGATAAACAATGAAACTAGAATTCTTAAAAAAGAAGATTTCTCAGGTATCTTGAATGTTGGAGGAACCATCTTAGGAACTTCTCGTCAGCCATATAAGTTGATGAAGAGTCAAGATAGAAATGGCGTTTCAAAACTGGATAAGATGAAGCAGACATATGAAAAGCTTGGTCTTGATTGTCTTGTTACCGTAGGTGGGGCAGGAACTCATAAAACAGCCGGTTTGTTATCGAATGAAGGTCTGAATGTAATTGGAATTCCAAAAACCATTGATAATGATATTTTTGGAACAGAGGTCACTTTTGGATTTCACAGTGCTGTAGATATTGCTACAGAATGTATAGATAGAGTTCACACAACAGCTGCTTCTCACGGAAGAACAATGTTTGTTGAACTTATGGGTAATAAAGTAGGTTGGTTGACTCTTTACGCTGGTATTGCAGGTGGTGCTGATGTTATATTGCTTCCTGAATTTCCTTACGATCCAGAGATCATAGCAGAGGTCATTACCAAACGACAGGAAGAAGGTCATGCTTTCAACATCATTGCGATTGCAGAAGGCGCAATGAGCATTGAAGATAGCAAGATGAAAAAAAGTGAGAGGATAGCAATGCGTGGAGGGGAGAGCTCTTCAACAAAAGCTCTTGCTGCTTATATTGAAAATCGATGCGGAGTTGAAACAAGAATTGTTGTACCCGGTCATCTTCAAAGAGGTGGTAATCCCAGCGCATATGATAGAATTTTATCTTCTGAAATGGGAAGTTTTGCTGGACACCTTGTTCTTGAGAAGAAGTTTGGAACAACCGTTGCAATAAATGACAACAAAGTAACTTTCAACAAATTATCTGATGTTGCAGGCACTCTCAAGTACATTCCAGAGCACAATCAGATGGTAAATATTGCTCGAAGTATGGGCATTGTTCTTGGTGATAGACGCAATAAAGAATAATATTCAAGCAATTTTTAATCCAAAAAAAAAGGTTATAACAGATATTTTAAACTGTTATAACCTTTATTTTTTTCAATTATTATTTGCTAACAATCTCTTCAAATTCATTCAACATATTTTCAAAGTGCTTGATTGCATTATCAATTGGTTCTTTAGAGCCCATATCGACACCAGCCATCTTCAAAGTATCTATTGGGAACTTTGAACCACCACTCTTTAAGAATGACATATATTCATCAAGATCTTTCTGTGTGCCGTTCAGCACTTTGTTGCTCAATGCAATAGCTGCAGAAATTCCTGTTGCATATTTATATACATAGTAAGAAGAGTAGAAGTGAGGAATACGAAGTCCTTCTAAATCACTGTTCTCAAGTAAGATCACATCATCACCGAAGTACAGCTCAAGAAGTTTCTTGTATTCTCCTCTCATAACATCTACTGTTATAGGCTGTCCACTTTCAGCAATTACATGCATCTTGTGTTCATATTCTGCAAACATGGTCTGTCTGAATAATGTTGCAAGAACATCATCAAGCTGCTTTCCTAAGATATAAGCCTTCTCTTTATCACTTTTTGAGTTGTTGATAAGATAATGAGCTAAAAGCTGTTCGTTGAAAGTCGAAGCAACTTCAGCTTCAAAAATGGTGTAGTCAGCATTGAAAAAGTTGTTATTTGCATTGCTGTAATGAGAGTGCATTGAGTGTCCACCTTCATGAATGATGGTGAATATATCACGCAGTGATTCTTCATTATAATTCAAAAGAATGTAAGGATCGCTGGTATATGTTCCACTTGAGAATGCACCTGAGCGTTTTCCTTCATTTTCATATTTATCTACCCATCTTTCAGTTGTGAGACCTGCAACAAGAGTTGAAACATATTCCTCACCTAATGGCTGAAGAGCCTTTGAAATCATATCAACAGCTTCATCATAGGAGTGGTGAGATTCATATCCATCCACAAGTGAGGTATAAACATCATAGTGATGAATCTTATCTTTGCCCATCAATTTGGCTCTGAGTTTGTAATATCTGTGAAGAATTGGAAGACCTTTATGAACCTCTTCAATTAGGTTGTCATAAACTTTTTCATCCACATTGTCACCATAGAGCTTTCTCTGTCTTGTTGATTTGTAACCTCTTACCACGCTTGAGAAAATATCCTGTCTGATTGATGTTTCATAAATATTTGCAAGAGTGAACTGATGATCAGCATACACTTTGTATAACTGTTCATATGCAGCCTTTCTTGTCTCTTCATCTTTCTCTTTTAAAAAAAGACCAAAAGTGGATTGAGTCAATGGCTTGCCATTTATCTCGCCGAATTTGAAATCTACATTTGTTAGATCGCTGAATATTTTGGAAGCCTTTCCACCAACTTCCATCTGGGCTGCTAAAATCTTCTCTTCTTTCTCGCTCAATACGTGAGCCTTCTGTCTTTTGAGTCTGGACAATGTAACACTGACTTCCTCAAAATCAGGATCTGATATGTAACTATCGAGAATTTTATCATCAATGCACAGTATTTCGGTATCCCAATATGATAGCTGTGATATGTACATTGCATAAACACTTGTGATCTGAGATAGTAACTTTTGATTGTTAACATTTGATGAATCTTCTGAAGATTTAAGCTGAGCATATGCAAATAAGTTCTCAAGTTTTAAATCTGCCTCTTTCAACCATGCAAAACCTGAAAGAAGACCTTCTTTGTCTCGGCTCAAAACTCCCTTAAAGGAAGCAGCCTCTGCAACCTCTTTTTGTTTAAAAGCTTCCAATGCTTCTGTAAAAGCTTCATCGCTTTTAAAAAGTTTGGTTAGATCCCATGTATCATTTATATCAATTTCTGATCTTTTCACATCTTTCTCCTATTTTATGTTTTTTAACAATTCATTCATAACTCGAGCTGCCTTACCTCGATGACTGTACTTACCTTTTTCTGTATCAGTTAATTCAGCTGCTGTTGTGCCTGCTTCATTGATATAGAAAACTGGATCGTATCCAAATCCACCACATCCGGCTTGCTCTCTCATGATTTTTCCCTGCACTTCTTCAGTTACAGTATATATTCGGGTGGGGGAGAAATATGCCACAAGAGAGCATACAAAACTAGCATCTCTATCATCAATATTTTCCATATTTTTAAGAAGATACTCATTTCTTTCTTCACTTTCAAGGATTCTTCCCATTTCCTCAGAACCATAACGTGCGGTTCTGACTCCAGGTTTTCCATCAAAAGCTTTAACACAAAGTCCTGAATCATCTGCTAGAACAGGTGTCCCACCACTTATTTTATATAATGCTTCAGCTTTTATTAATGCATTTCCTAAGAAGGTCGGTGCATTTTCATCAACCTCCACCATGTTGGCTTCCTGTATCTCTACATCTGGCATCAAGAGTCGTAACTCTTCTAATTTGTGCTTATTTGAGCTTGCTAAAATAAAATTCATATAAAAAAGATACTCAAACATAATTTAAAATTCAAGTAATAAAAGTGAATTAATACCAATATTAACATTCATCATTGCAGCATTCTTTCAAAAGTCTTTTTGTCAGAAGTATTGAAGAAGCCACTGTACCACTTTTGATATCGAGAGCAGCTGCTAGAGTTCTTTGACTTATGTGCCTATTATTCAGTTTTGCTATGTGCTGTATAGCGTGGTTGTAAGTTCTTGTTGTATTTTCAATTTTATCTTGAATGATCTCTTTTTTTGTATATAGCGTTGAATAATCCTTCATGGACCTCAACTCAAGAATTCTCATCATGAGCTTTGCACTTCTTTCTTTCTCTTCTTCAATTGTATCTTTGACATCTGTAAATAGAAGACGAGATGTCGATAGCAACTCGATTATGATCTCTTCATTGACACTGAACAGCTGACTGCATTCCATGGTATAGTTATCAAGAATTATATCTGGAAATATCATTATGTAAATCAGTATTCGTCTGCGAATCACTTTGCTGTCCATCTGCGAGTAAAGCTTTTTAAAGAAAGGATTATCAATCTCACAGTTAATTTTAGATCTTTTGGCTTTTATTATTCTGTTGAAATCTCTTTTCAATTGCTTGTTTCTCAGTGAATCAAGTTCTGGATAAGATGAAAAACGATTGTATTCAGGAGAGCTCTCACAGACTCTGTCATAATAGACCTTTGACATCAAACACTGGTTGTCACCAATTGGCTCAATTGAATAATCTTCCTCTGTGATCTGAGATATGTGGTAGATGTTTTGTTTTATGGCTTCATCATTTGTCTTTTTGTTCAGTCTCAATTTATAAAAATAAGACCAATTCCAGATGATTGAAGTGAAAAAAGAAAAGAATGGTCCCTTCTTCTCATCAAACATAGTATAATAAGAATCAATTTTTTTCTCATACATGCAATAAAAGTCACTCAAGTTTTCTTCATCAATCAGTTTGTATTTCATTGGTATGCTGTACAGCATGATCTTTAAGTATTTAGATAACTCTCTGTACTCTCTGCAGTCCCTTCCTTTTTTAGAAACTATCAAGCCCAGTCTTGATACCTCATCTTTCTGTTGTTTTGTGAATTCTATATTCATAATTAGCTGAACCTCCAGGATTGACATTGCATGAAACATGCCAACTGGAGGATGTGAAAATTCCACATGTTAATTGAAATATTTAGCTTGTGTTTTTGAGTTTGTCTGTTATTTACAAAAAGATGTCAGATTGTAAACTATCTTTGCAAATGATTGTTGGTGTCTGCTATTTATCATCAATATGATGTATTAAAATATGATTTATAAATGCATTTCTTTACAATTATAAAGAAATGCATGGCATTGAAAATCAAAAAAAATCTCGATTATTATTGGGATTTTGCTCAAAAAAAGATTCCTAAAAACTAATTTAGGAACCCTGTATATATAAGTTTGAAATTACTGTTTGTTGTATTCTTCTATGATAGCTGATGTAACACGATTTACGAT
>JALNVT010000040.1 GCA_023231265.1 Sphaerochaetaceae bacterium | reverse complement strand
TCTAAAAAAGTAGCAACAGTTTCATTAACAACTGCCATCTTTATGTCTGTTTTATCACTATAA
Source organism: Sphaerochaetaceae bacterium (assembly GCA_023231265.1). GTDB lineage: Bacteria > Spirochaetota > Spirochaetia > Sphaerochaetales > Sphaerochaetaceae > Pleomorphochaeta. Next base: position 15,376 of record JALNVT010000040.1, on the reverse strand, counting down.
AAACCGTAAGAGTGAGAATCGCCAGTAACAGCAACGGCAGATGCACCTAATTTTTCAGCTTCACTTTTGCTGACGATTGGGCTAACTACTGTATCATCTTCACTGTACAATACTTTAGCAATTCCATCAAAAGTAGTTACATCATCTAAAGGGACTTCTGCTTCTAATTCTTCAAACCATGTATCGGATAATATCTGCTTTGAGCCATAAATTGTGGTAAATTCAACACTGCCATTTTTCTGTGCAGCTTCTTTTAAGCTTGTCCAAGAATCTTTTCCACCTAGAAAATTTACCATTGTATCTTCATCAACTGCAGGTGCCAGTAAAACAACAGATTCAACATTTTCAATATATTTATGATTTAATATGGATTGTACTATTCTGCCACCCATGCTGTATCCAAATAGGCCTATTGAGTCGCTTTTGATATTGAAATTTTTAACTGCATAATCTTTACTTGAAATAACATCATCAATCATATTTGATAAGGTATTTTCCTCAAATGATTCCTTGCTCTCTCCACAACCTGGGAAATCCATCCTTATTACTGCTATACCTTTTTTTGCAAGTGCATCTGCTATAGCAGTGAATCCGCCATTTTCTTCTTTTGATCCACCATGTCCATGAGCCATCACAACAAGAGGATATTTCTCGTCGCTAATAGGTAGTGTAATAATAGCTGGGATGTTATTACCGCGTTTCCCTTCAATAGAGAGGGCAATTTCTTTAGTTTCATAAACTGCATTATCATTTGTTGAGGTCGTTGTTTTGCAGCTCATTAGAAGGGCTGAAATTGATAATGCGATTACTAAAATAGATTTTTTCATTTTTTGTAGTCTCCTTAAAATCAATCACTATAGGAATTTAATTGAATAGTCTATTGATATTACTAAAAGAATTTTAAAATAAAGAGACAGTGTAATATAGTTAATTTTTTTATCAGCATGAATTTTAGTTGAGGGGGAGGTTCATTAGAAACTCAGTATGAGGAAAAGGAAGTTGTAAATTCAATTAAATCAAATGACATAAAAAAAACTTCTTCATAAAGAAGAAGTTGATTGTGGGGAGAGAAGGATTCGAACCTTCGAAGGCGTAGCCAACAGATTTACAGTCTGGCCCCTTTGACCGCTCGGGAACCTCCCCGGTCATACTCTCGCTTTCGCTTAAGCACATGTAGGAATATAAAGGAAATTGGGAATTGGGTCAATAAGTTTTTCAAAAAAACTTGAAAAATAATTGATTTTTATTTGAATTTTTATATTATCTTTCCTTAACAAGATTTAACTATTATTGCAATTATATGAAGTTAGGGAAGTCTTGAAGCTTTTTCAGGTGCTATATCTTTAGGTAAGATCTTTTATAATTCAATACGATTGATTTTTAAGTTGTAAGTTCTGGTTATTTTATATAAATGACTAATTTCTATTTGATATTTTTTCTTATTTTTGTTAAGGTCATTTTGCATTGCACGTTGTGCACTTAGACCAAGGTGGAAGTGGCACGCTACTTTATTAAATGTTATTTAGTTTAGTTGCTGCATCTTGGCGTAGGGAAACATTTGTTTGTTTCTGGCTACTCTATCTAAGAGAGGTTTTTGTATGAATGAATTACTATGGTTCTTTCTGCTAGTACTTAATTTTGTGGCTATCATGATAGCCTTTCGTCTTTATGGAAAAGTAGGTCTATATATTTGGATCCCAATTTCCACAATTATCGCCAACATCCAGGTTACTAAAACTGTGAACTTGTTTGGACTTGAAGCTACATTAGGTAATATTGTATATGCTACAGGTTTTCTTGCAACTGATATTTTATCAGAATGTTTTGGTAAGAAGGATTCAAGAAGAGCCATTGGTATGGGTTTTTTATCATTGATCTGTTTGACCACTTTCATGCAAGTAGCATTGAAGTTCAATCCCGCAGAATCTGATTTTGCTAACGATTCTTTGATAACAATCTTTTCTCTGTTACCGAGGTTGACTGTTGCATCACTAATTGCTTATTTTTGCAGTAATATGCATGACGTATGGGCTTTTGAATATTGGAAACAGAAGTTTCCAGGGACAAAATATTTATGGTTAAGAAATAACGCATCCACGATTGTTTCTCAATTAATAGATTCCGTTTTGTTCAGTTTCATAGCTTTTTATGGTGTTTTCTCCATGCCTGTTCTATTGGAGATAACAATTTCAACTTATGTATTGAAATTCGTTGTAGCTGCTTGTGATACTCCTTTTATCTATCTGGCAAGAAAATGGTTCGATGAGGGCAAAATAAAAACAACAGTTTAGTTTTTGTATCAAAAAAAAGGGAAGTCATTGATTTTAAGTATATCAATGTTTCCCTTTTTTAATACATGAAGCAATCAGACTCAATCTTTTCCAACTTTCATTGGTAGATCTTTCATCAATTTTTTGATTCCTGAGTCTGTTCCACAGTATATGGTTTTATCACATACATCTCTGTCAATGATCATTTTATCTGTATAGAGCAGTGGTGAACCATCACTGTAAACAATTTTCATTCCTACATGATTCAAAACCGCATGAGAGGAACAGATATCCCAGATGAATGCCTTCTGATTTATACAAGCTTGTATGAATGGAAATACCACCGGACAGAGTATATGAATTATTGAGGAGCCAAAAGTTCTAACTTTTCCGTGATAATTTGTAAAATCTACAAATTTCTGGGATTTTGAACTTATAGTGATCTGTCTAACTTCGTCTTTATTCTCTTCAACTGAATTTACGATTTCACCGTCAATAATTAAATCACATCCTGGATCCAATCTAATTTCTAATGATTCTTTGGCCTTTCCAAAACGTGGTGCTATAATCATACATCCGACAGGAATTCTTTGGTTGTCTAAGATTCCAAGAGATACTGCAAAGGAGGGAAAACCATTTGAATAAACATCAGTGCCATCAATTGGGTCCAATACAAAAGTGTATGGTGCATCTACATCATAAGGTGTCTTCTCTTCTTCCGATATTACATTGCATGTTGGAAATAGCTCTCTGATGGTATTTATGATCCTTTTAGAAATTTCTAAATCTGTTTTGGTAAGAACAGAACCATCTGTTTTGTATGAGACAGCTATGTCTTTTTGCATTCTTACTGCCAGTTTTGCACACTCCTGGACCTCTGTAAAAAGTATATCTAATTGTTTACTATCTAAACTTTTATTCAAATTATTTATTTCTCCCCTAATTTGTCTCTTTTTTAGCATTCTTTATTGAGTGAATATATTCACTTGTGATACTCTCCTATTATCATATGGAAAATAAGATATCACAACAAGTACAGCAGTACGTAAAAAAAGCAAACGCATTCAAAGAAATAAATTCAGGCAAATCCAACATTGTAGTAAGTGGTCTAGAAGGGTTTGTTCTGGCTCAGTTTATCAGAAGCATACACAGAAGTCGTAAAGGTAAGGTGTGGGTAGTTCTACCCACAAAAGATAGTTGCGTGAATCTTTTGAAAGATTTTGGTCGCTCTGTTAACAAGGATGGAACTTTAAACATAGAAGATAAATTTATGGAAGTTCCTATTTTATATCTTCCAAGTAATGATAAAAAACTTTATTCTCAATTCGATCCCGGAATTATTGAGTACAATCAGTTGCAGGTTCTTAGAAATATCAATGAATTTCGAGATTCTATAATTGTCACACATCTCAGAGCATTTGCTAACAATGTAGTTTCCAATAAATCTATTGATAATTCTTCCTTGAATCTCAGGGTGGGGGATAAATTTGACTCTACAAAAATCGCTGAGACATTGGTTGATGCAGGTTACATACGAACCACAAGCATAGCACTTCCTGGAGAATTTACCATTCGAGGTGAGGTCGTTGAGATATTTGCTTTTTCAGAGGAAGATCCAATTAGAATTTATGCTGATTGGGATGATATTGAAAAGATTGCAACATTTGATCCATTGACTCAAGAAACAATAAAACAACTGCACAAGATATCAATTTCCATGCTAGAGAAAGAAGATGATATTGAATTCACCCATATTGATTCATATATAGACCCACATGACTTTTTCGCGTTTATTGGTGATATAAGACTTCAGACATCTTATAAAAGCTTGATGACCGAAGCCAAAGCCTTATATAGAGAGGCATATCATCAGGATCAGAATGTTCCAATGCCAGAAACATTGTTGTTCAATTTTCCTGAATTTTATGAAAATGTAAAAAATAAATTCACTCTTGCAGATTTGAAAGATGATGAGAGACTTATCTATAATTATGATGTTGATGGTCCAAGATCATTTTTTGGAGACTTCACTAGAGTGAAAGGCGAGTTGAAATCTCGTTTTGATATGGGCTGGAGTATATATGTCTTCACAAGCAATGCTGTTCAAAAACAGAGATTGCAGCAGATGCTTAAAGAATTTGACAAACTTGTTTTTCTCGATTATGAAATTTCAGGTGGGTTCTCAATTCCTTCAATGAGAATCATGGCCATATGTGAATATGAGATGTTTGGTAGACGTAAGCAGATTATAAAGACACTTCAGCATACCAAAAGCTCTCCATTGGATTCTTTCGTTGATTTAAAAGAAGGTGACTATGTGGTGCATGTCAATTATGGAATTGGTAAGTTCATAAAAATTGACAGAGTTAAATCTTTTGATCGAGAGCGCGATTATATTAAGATTGCATATGCGAGTGGTGACAATATCTATGTTCCAATTGAACAGGCGAACTTGGTTCAGCGTTATATTGGTTCCAAAGGAAATGCTCCTAAACTTGATAAAATTGGTTCCAAGGTTTGGGAAAATAAAAAGGCAAAAGCCAGAAAGAGTGCAGAGGATCTAGCAAGTTATTTAATAAAGTTATATGCAAAGAGAAAAGCCTCTGTAGGTTTTTCATTTGATAAAGATAACGAAATGCAAATGCAATTTGAAGCGATGTTTCCTTATCAAGAGACTCCTGATCAATTAAATTGTATTGATGATATAAAGCTGGATATGGAAAGCAGTACCGCCATGGATAGACTTGTATGTGGAGATGTAGGTTTTGGTAAGACGGAGATAGCTTTCAGAGCAGCTTTTAAAGCTGTTATGAGTGGCAAGCAAGTTGCTTTTTTAGCTCCAACCACAATTCTTGCAGAACAGCATTACAACAATTTTATGGCGAGAATTCAAGACTTCCCAATCAATGTCGCTTTGTTGAGTCGAGTAATTCCTAGAAAAGAGCAGAAAGAAACATTGGTCCGCCTTGCAGAAGGTGGTGTTGATGTCCTATTTGGTACACACAGAATTCTTCAAAAAGATATTCTTTATAAAGATTTAGGTCTCCTGGTTATTGATGAAGAGCAAAGATTTGGTGTTAAGGATAAGGAGAGAATCAAAACAATCAGAGCATCAATTGATTCTTTAGCTCTATCTGCCACACCAATTCCAAGAACACTGTATATGTCTCTTCTAAAAATCCGTGATATGTCTTTGTTGAAGACTCCACCTGTTTCAAGAAGAAGTATAGATACTCATATTGAAGGATTTGATCTTGGTGTCATTACCAGAGCCATTCGTGAGGAGATAGATAGAGGCGGCCAGATATTTTATCTGCATAACAGAATTGAATCACTTGAGATGGTAGTTAAGATGCTTCAGGAAGAACTTCCCGATGTTATAATTGAATATGCTCATGGTCAGATGGAACCGAAAGTTCTTGAGGACACCATGAGGCGTTTTGTTCATGAAGGAATTCAGGTTCTTGTTTCAACTACAATCATTGAAAATGGTATTGATATTCCAAATGTAAACACGATAATAATTGACCGTGCTGATCAGTACGGAATATCACAGCTCTATCAATTGAGAGGTAGGGTTGGAAGGTCTGAGAGAGAGGCTCACGCTTATCTTTTGTATCCTGAATATAAAGCCCTCAGTGAGATAGCTGTCAAACGACTTAAAACTATTGGTGAAAATACTGGCCTTGGTTCAGGTTTTAAAGTAGCTATGAAAGATATGGAAATAAGAGGTGCTGGTAACCTTCTTGGAAAGCAACAAAGTGGACAGCTTGCAACAGTTGGTCTTGATATGTATATTAGACTTCTTGATGAAGAGATAAACAAACTCAGAGCAAACAATCAAGATGAGCTTGATAGTGAGGTATTCCTTGAACTTGATTATACTGGTTTCATACCAGATTCATTTATCAAAGATACTTCAATAAAGTTCGAGATCTACAAAAAAATTGCAGCAGTCAATACTGATGATGAGCTGCAGACTCTATCCAGTGAGATTGCAGATAGATTTGGTAATCCCCCAGAAGAAGTACTCAACCTTCTTTATATTGCTGAATTGAAGATTGTTTGTAGGAAACTGAAGATAGTTCACCTTGCAGAGAGAAAGGGGCGTGTTGTAATAAAGCTGAGAGAGATGAAAGTCTTGAATCCAGGCAAGTTTACAAGATTGCTTGCATATAGCAATGGTGCAGTATCTTATGATACAAAGAGACCATTGACAATTAAATTAAAAACAGAAGCTGTATCTCTTAAAGATAAAAGTTTATTTATCCTTGAAATATTAAAACAGCTCGTGTAGGAAATGAAGAATGAAAGAGAAAGCTAGCACAATTTATAATGATATTCCTGAATTGGAATTTGTTCAAAATAGAACAGACGGTGAAGATGCAAAGAAAGAAGTTAAATCTTATGTTTTAAGAACAGCTCCTCTACGCACCTTTCAAATAGAGGGTGTAAGAAAATATTATTCCCATTATGGGTTATCATATCAAAGTGAGAAGCTTGATTATAAAAAGGTATTTGGAAATGACAAGCCTGTAGTTATTGAAATTGGCTTTGGAATGGGTGTTTCTACCGTTAGAATTGCTAAAGAAAGAGACATGTACAATTATATTGGTATTGAGGTTTTTCTTAATGGGTTTTCAAAGACACTTACAGAAGTAGGTGATGAAAAACTTGAGAATGTTAGATTGATGAGATTTGATGCAGTGCAGGTTCTCAATGATATGATTGAAGATGGCAGCATTGCTGGATTCCATATTTTCTTCCCTGATCCTTGGCCTAAAAAAAGGCATCACAAGAGAAGATTGATTCAAAAACCTTTTGCTGATCTACTCACTTCTAAATTGCAGAAGGGTGGTTATATCTACTGTGTGACAGACTGGGAAGAGTATGCAGAGCAGATGGTTGATGTATTCAATGGTACTGAAGGTCTTATGAATCCATATGATGGATATGCTCCTTCTCGGGAATGGAGACCAACCACAAAATATGAAACTCGTGGTGTGAATCTAGACTATACAATCAATGAAATTTGGTTTGAAAAGCAGTAATCTCAAAAAGAATTCATTATAAAATTTATAACATCATCAAGATATAAAAAAGGAATTGTTAACTTATTTTAAAGCAACAATTCCTTTTTTTATAATCTATACAATGTTATTCTTTATTTGCTTTTTTAGCATCTTCAATAACAAGATCTGCAGCACGTCCATTGAGAGGATCATAGTGAGAGAAATTCAATTCAAAACTACCTGTTCCACTTGTCATGCTCTTAAGGTCAATCGCATAATTTAACATCTCTGACTGAGGGACATCAGCAATTACCTCCTGAAGGGCTCCGAACTTCTGCTGCCCACTCACACGACCTCGTTTGCTGCTTAAATCAGATAAGACATCGCCAAGATGCTGATTGTTAACAAATACATGCACCTCCATAATAGGTTCAAGCAGTGTCACTTTGGCCTTTTCAAGAGCCAATTCTAAAGCACCTTTAGCAGCAAGTTTGAATGCCATTTCTGAAGAATCTACTGGATGTTCTTTTCCATCAACCAATTTGATTCCAATATCTACAAGAGGATAGCCAGCAAGAAAACCTTCTTCCATCTTTTCATGAAGACCTTTTTCTATTCCTGGAATATATCCCTTCGAAATTGAACCACCTTTTATAGCGTTGACAAATTCATACTGTTTGCCTCTCTCGATAGGGTAAATCTCCAGCAGTACCTTACCATATTGGCCATGACCTCCTGATTGTTTTTTATGAGCATATTCAACAATTCCACTTTTTTTTGTTATTGTCTCTCTGAAAGCAACCTTAGGAAGTTTTGTGTTGATCTTGATCTTTTGTTTCTCACAGACGGTATCAAGAATCAACTGAAGATGTACATCACCCATTCCTCTAATAATAGATTCTTTGGTTTCTTTGTTAAATTCAGTTTTGAAAGTTAGATCTTCTTCAGCAATCTTATGCAGGTAGTCATTCAATTTATCCTCACTCTTCTTATCATTTGTTGATATTGCAAGTGCGTAGATTGGATCTGGCAATGATAGAGGTTTGTATCTGAAATTTTGCTTTGCAGGATTTGCTAAAAGTGAGCAATTGGTCTCACAGATGTTACTTTTTGCGAGAACACCAATATCACCAGCTGATAGAAATGGTGTTTCAATGAGATTCTTACCAACAGCTCTGTAGAGTTTGTTGATTCTTTCTTTTTTATTTATAGCAGGATTTGTAAGTTCAGTTTCTCCTTCTTTTATGCATCCTGACCCAACTTTGATGTAGCTCAATTTACCACTGTACTGATCAATTGTTGTTTTGAATACATAGGCAGAAGCGTCTCCTTCATCGCTTATAAGCATGTCTTCTCTCTCGCCTTCTTCGTTGGTTATCCATTCAACATGTCCTAAAGGTTTTGGGAAGTTGTGAGCTATGAAGTTAAGAAGTGATATGATTCCGGAACCTTTCAATGTTGATCCGCAGAATACAGGCACAACTCTATTTGCTGCAAGTCCTAATTTGAGTCCCTGTCTGATATCGTGAGCATCAAGTGTTCCATCATTAAAGAATTTCTCTATCAATGCATCATCACCTTCTGCTGCATATTCAATTAACTGCTCTCTATATTTTTCTTCGATTTCTTTATATTCTTCAGGTATCTCACCAATTGTCTCTTTTTCATTGTTGTCATGGTAAAAATACGCTTTATTTTCTATTAGATTGATTATTCCTTTGAATTCTGTATCTTGCCCCATCGGAATAAAAGTTGGAACAAATGTTGCCTCAAAGTGATCTCTGAGATCATCGATGACCTTTGTAAAATCTGCTCTTTCACTGTCCATTTTATTGATGAACACCGCGCGAGGTTTGTTTCTGTCATCAAGGCGACGCCAAAGTTTTATGGTTTCAATTTGAGCTCCGTCTTTAGCATCTACCATCATTATTGAAGCCTCTGTAGCTCTGAAGCCACAAATTGCCTCTCCGATGAATCCTGCATAACCGGGAGTGTCGAGGAAGTTTAAATGTTTTTCATCCCATTTTACATGGGCCAAACTGGTATGAACAGAAATCATTTTCTTGATTTCTTCTTCTGTAAAGTCACTAGTTGTTTTCCCGCTCTCAATGGTTTCCGGTTTGGCAATGGCCCCACTGTAATAGAGCATCTGCTCCATTAACGAGGTTTTACCGGTACCGTTATGCCCCACGATAGCTACATTTCTAAGGTCAGTACTTGTAACGCTCATAATTCCTCCTTTTGTTCATAAGAACAATACGCGTATAACTATGTATATGGTAAGCCCTCTTATAGTAATCTGTCAAATTGTTTTTTGTTGCAAACAACTCATGGGGCAGTTATATAGGAATCTTTTGTATCAAAAGTATAAATAGAGTGTGAGTTATTTATTGCTGTATAACAAATTAAAACTTGTAGAAAATATATTGCAATAAGATAGTGTTTGTTCTATATATGTTCAAATATTTACATTTGCTAACTAATAAGTTGAAAAAGGATAAAAGTTTGGATTGGGTTGTATTTCATTTTTTGAATGCTCCGATTTGGAATAAAAAAACAGGATCCATTTCTGAATCCTGTCGTTTTATATACTGATAACAGTATTAATTGTTGTTGTTCAAAATCTCATCAATTTTATCAGATAGAGCTGCTTTCAAAGTTATTGCAAGTTGAGCATCAGAGTTAGATTTTTTAGTTATTTCCTCTCCTCTTTCAACAAACAAAGACCATTCTGGAGCTTCAAGAGCATCTGCAATTTTACTGATGTTGATAAAAGAAGGGGATTTCCTTCCAATTTCAATCTCTGTTATAAAAGAAGTAGAAACTCCAACTTTGCTTGCCAATTCACATTGTGTCAAACCAAGTTTTTTTCTTCTTTCCTTCATGTTCCTTGCAAATATATCCTGTAGCTTTATACCATCTTTCATACAGCTCTCCATCAATTAACGAGAAGTTTTAGGAGCAAAGTGATCAAATTCCATTGAGAATGTTCCTCTTCCTTGAGTAGAAGATCTAAGAACTGTTGAATATCCAAACATCTTAGATAGAGGAGATTCTGCTATTATATGATCTGCCGAAGTTCGAGATTCAATGCTGGTTACAAGTCCTCCACGACTTGTTAGCCCTCCAATTACATCACCATCATATTGAGTTGGTACAACAATTATGACCTTCATAATTGGTTCCATCAAAACAGGTCCTGCAGTTTGACAGACTTTATCGAAACACATTGCTGCACAAGCTTCAAAAGCGAAGTTACTTGCAGTCAGTTCATTGTAATCAATTGAATCAACAGTAACTTCCATATCACAGATTTCATATCCAAATTTAATACCAGATGTGAAGCTGTTTTTGATTCCACTTTCAATAGCTGAGATGATCTCTTCTGGAATTCCACGAGTATTTGCTTTCATTACCAAAGTATTCTCTGAGCCAGATGGAAGAGGTCTAACTGTAATAGAAATTCCTGCTTCATTCTCTTTACCAGCAAGTACTTTGGAGAATTTTTCGCTACCACTCTTTGTTTCTGTTATTGATTCGCGATATGTTACTTGAGGATTACCAACGTGAGCTGCTATTCCCATTTCTTTTGTCAAACGAGTTACTAGAACATCAAGGTGCAATTCTCCCATTCCACTTATAACAAGCTGTCCAGTTTCGCTGTCATCTTTATAAGAGAAAGTTGGATCTTCCATTGCAAGCTGTTCAAGACCTTTCTTAAGTTTTGCACTATCACTCTGTGTGTTTGGTTCAATAGCAATTGTAATTACTGGAGTTGGGAAATGCATTTCTTCTAAAAGAATTTTCTCACTTTCGTTGGATAATGTATTACCAGTTTGAATATTTTTGAAACCTACAATAACACCAATATCACCAGCATTGAGTTCGTTCAAATCCTGTGTTCTATCTGCATGCATTCTAAGAATTCTTCCAATTCTTTCCTTCTTCTTTTTGTTAACATTGTAAATTGTTGAACCTTTTTTCAAAGTTCCACGATATACTCTAACAAAACTCAGAGGACCAGCCTCTTTATCAACCTGGATTTTGAAAATCAATGCTAGAGGATTTGCATTGTCCTTATGGAGAATCTGTATTTCGTTTCCTTTTTTGTCTGTACCGTAAACAGTGGTAATTTCATCAGGAGAAGGCAAGAAGTCAATAACGCCATCAAGAACTGTTTGAATACCAATATTTTTCAAGGAGGAACCAACGAAAATTGGAAGAACTTCTCTCTTTAATGTTCCCTCTCTCAAAGCCTTTTTGATTTTTTCTGTAGGGATTTCCTCTTCATTGAAGAACATATCCATGATTTCTTCATCATAAGCTGAAGCTTTATCAATTAGATTTTCTCTCCATTCAGTAGCTAGATCCATCATATCTTCAGGAATATCTGATTCAATGATTGTCTCACCCTGATCTTCTTTGCTGAAAGTGAGCTTTTTCATTTTCAACAGATCGATGATTCCTGAGAAATCATTTTCACCTCCAATGGGTAGAAAAAGAGGAACTGGATTTGCATGAAGTTGTTTTTCAATATCTTCAACTGCACTGTAGAAATTAGCGCCAAGTCTGTCCATTTTGTTTATAAAGCCAATTCTTGGAACTTTATAAGTATCTGCTTGTCTCCAAACAGTTTCTGTTTGAGGTTCAACTCCACCAACAGCACAGAACACACCAACAGCACCATCAAGCACTCTGAGGGATCTCTCTACTTCTGCCGTGAAATCTACGTGTCCTGGAGTATCAATTATGTTAATTTGGTGATCTTGCCAAAAACAAGTAATCGCAGCACTGGCTATGGTTATACCTCGATCTTGTTCCTGTTCCATCCAGTCCATGGTTGCATTACCATTGTCAACTTCACCGATACGGTGGTTTTCTCCAGTGTAGTAAAGCATTCTTTCTGTTGTGGTAGTTTTACCAGCATCTATATGGGCCATAATCCCTATATTACGTGTTGTTTTAACGTTCATGATAATTCCTTTGTGTTATTTCATCGTGATATTAACAGTTTTATAAATTTATTGCAATGTAAATACTCTTCATAAGTATCGTTATAAAAGGTGCATAAAATTGGTAATTTCTTATTAATAAATAAGTTATCTTAGTGTATATTAAAAAGGATACTGCTAGTAGTAACTTAACTATAATAAGATAAGATTATTTTATGTTAGCGTCAATTAATTACAGTAAATAATAGTTTATTTTACTCAAAATTGGGATGCATTATGCATCCCACATGATTATATTAGAGCAATCTTTTCAGTCTTTTCATTTTGCCTTTATAAGGAGGATTCCTTAACTTAATATTGAAAAAGAAATATCTTTTCAATATTGATTTGGAATGAGAGAAGGACTCAAGTCCTTTCATTCCATGGTATGAGCCCATACCACTGTCTCCAATCCCACCAAAAGGAAGGTGAGGACATGAAAGATGAACCACACAATCATTTATGCATCCACCACCAAAAATTAATTTTTCTTCATAAACTTGCTTTTGACTTCTGTTGTTTGTGAATAAATAACAGGCCAGAGGATGAGGACGTCTTTGAATAAAGCTTACAGCCTCCTCAAAGGACTCAACATTTATAATTGGTAAAATTGGTCCGAATATTTCATCTGTCATCAATTCAGAATTGCTATCTGGAGCCACCATAATTGATGGAGCAATCTTCATATTCTCATTATCAAATTGACCACCATGGGCAAGAGTTCCCATCTTGAGTAAATTTACCAGTCTGTTGTAATGCTTTTCATTTATGATCTTTCCATATTCGTCATTTCCAACAGGATTGGAACCGTACATCTTGATGATCTCAGATTTTAGTGATGTGATGAGCTCCATTGATACATCCTTATGACAAAGAATGTAATCAGGTGCAACACATGTTTGGCCTGCGTTCAGATATTTTCCCCATGCCAATCTTTCAGCCGTCAATCTTATGTTGGCTGATTTATCTACATAGACAGGACTCTTTCCTCCAAGTTCCAAGGCAACAGGAGTTAGATATTTAGAAGCTTTCTCCATAACGATATGTCCAATTGTAGGGGAGCCTGTGAAGAAAATGAAATCAAATTTTTCATCAAGAAGCTGCTGATTGACTTCTGAGCCACCTTCGAAGACGGTTATATATTTATCATCAAATGTATCTTGAATTATTGTTTTGATAATTTTGCTTGTGTTGCTGCTATAACGAGAAGGTTTGAGAATTACACAATTGCCTGCAGCAATTGCAGCTACTAGAGGAGAGAGCGTCAATTGCACAGGATAGTTCCATGGACTCATAATCAATACAAGTCCCAGTGGGTTGTTGATTCTGTAACTTTTACTTGGAAAATGTATTAATGGAGATGGGACTTTCTTTTTTTTCATGAATCTTTTTAGATTTTTTTGAGCAAAAGAAAGCTCACTCTTAACCATGGATATTTCAGACATATAGGATTCTTCAGGACTTTTTCTTAGGTCACTGAACAGAGCCTTCTCAAGAGGTTTTTCCCATTTTATCAATGCTTGACTGAATAGTTCTAGGTTTCTCTTTCTAAATCGATAGTCCAAAGTTGCACCGCTTTCAAAATACTTGCGCATCTTTTGATTCTGGTCTGAAATTGGTCCCATAATATTTTCCTTACTGTAATTCTGTTTCTAACAACCTCTCAAATGAATCAGAATCTTCAGTATACTGATAGAAGGTCTTGATGCTTTCAAGGTCTAAATATCTTGCTGTAATTCTGCAATCATAAGTGGTGTCCAGTTCTTTATTGAATTCATTCAACATGCTCCAAGATCTACCATCTAATGGTTGAGTGCTTGTTGTGATCATTGTCATGGATATATGGTAATCTTTATCATATAGAGCTTTTTCAAATAAAGCATTTTGGCTCATTTTTGGATGCTTTGGATGGAAACATTCTTTAGGGTAATTTACAAAATCTTTAATAACTTGATCTGGAATTGTGTAATTCGCAGGTAAGAAATATGTAGCTAATAAAATTATATGTTTCTCACTTTCACAGTGCAGCAATGTTGTGAAGAATTTTAGAGGGCATACAAATCGAAGTTTTTCTAGTGGATAATCAGATACATTTTCGATGCAATGTTGAACAAACCAGTTTGAAAAAAATACATCATACGACACTCTTGGTTTTTCTTTGTGCTTTTCGTACATCTCCTGTTCTATTGCTTGATACAATTGTGTTGTTGTCATAAGTTACTCCTAAATATTTATAAAATTATAATAATATAAGTTTGGCAATGTTTCAATCAAAAATAGTATATTTATTACAGATTCATCACAAAATGGATGATTCTTTTTATAAATATAGAATTTTAGGCATTTTTTAGCTAATTATTCATATTTATGCAATGTTAAAAGTTTGTAGAAGAGATTTTGACTTTCTAGCTTTTTAAAATTTGATTTAATATATGGCATAAACTGCTATTTTAGGGTTTTTAATTTTTAATTGAGTTATTACAGTAATTATTCAATAAATTTTTGATGAATAAAAAAAATAGTGTCTTTATATATATAGGCTGATGGAAAACTCTTTTAGATATGGCATATTTGACTGATAATTCTTTAATTTTTATGGTCTGTTTTGATTGAGTATGAAATAAACACTGTATTTCAAGATGAAGATTTACAATTTTTTTAAGATCTCATCAATAAAATTTTAGAAGACTGGCTTTTGATATTCTATTTTATGATATAAATTATGCTCCAAAGAAAAGTATATTTTTCTGCATTTATACCTATAAATTACAGGAATTATAATGGGGAAAAATGATGTTTTTTGTTGGTTAAAATTACCTAATTAGCGATGTTTTTTCTGTTCTTTACCTTTTATTTAATTCGTTAATAGAAAAGTATTTAATACATATAAAATAGATAAAGTTTAAAATTTAATAATTATTTTATTCTTTTTTCCTTAAAAGTAGTTGACGTGTTAGGCTCACTTTTGATATATTCTGAGTCGTTGCAAGGGCTGCTAGCTCAGTAGGTAGAGCAACGCCCTTTTAAGGCGTGGGTCAATGGTTCGAATCCATTGCAGCTCATCTCTTGTGATATGTCTTCGTCGTCTAGTGGTTAGGACACC
>JALNVT010000039.1 GCA_023231265.1 Sphaerochaetaceae bacterium | reverse complement strand
AGTGCAATACTTCTTTAAATTTTCTAAATACACCACGACCTGTGTGGAGTACTTTATTGAGCTTTTCAGCATACAAAGGATTCTTCAAATCATTGACGAATTCCTCTCTCATTTTGAAACCTTGAAGGGGGCCCCACTCTGGTACTATTAAGAATCTTTCAGGCATTGTATTTAATACAAATTTAACATAATGGCCAGGATTCTCTTCTGATGGTACCTGAACTTCTCCCTCTATATCTTCAACCTCAATTAAATTTTTTGAGAACAAATCTAAATAGCCAGTTGATTTTTGATTATCCATTGAGAATATTATTTTTTTTATTAAGTTATCTGTTAATGGTGGCATTGTATACGCCTTATTTGAATTATCCATTACCATTTCGCTCCTTTAATTCCACATTAAAACAAAAATTGAATTGAATTTCTATTATATTAAAGAACTTCTCTTCCGATTTTGTTAAGTAATAATAAATAGAGTGTACCACAAAATTACTGATATCGGGGTTATTTTCTTGTCTTATTGAAAAATTAGCACTATATTTAAATTACAATAAAAAAATACAGGAGTGAAATTATGAGTATTATTGAATCAATTGAAGCTCGAGAGATATTAGACTCTAGAGGTAATCCAACAGTCGAAGTAGATTGCTTACTTGAAAGCGGAGCTTTTGGTCGTGCTGCAGTACCTTCAGGCGCATCAACAGGTGTACATGAAGCTGTAGAACTTAGAGACGGTGATAAAAAACGTTTCATGGGTAAAGGGGTTTTGAAAGCTGTAGACAATGTAAATACAGTAATCGCACCAGCTATCGAAGGCATGGATGCCTTAGACCAGTTAACCATTGATATGGCAATGATTGAATTAGATGGTACCCCTAATAAAGCAAAATTAGGTGCAAATGCCATTTTAGGTGTTTCTCTGGCAGTAGCTCGTGCAGCTGCAGACTATTTGCAACTTCCTTTATTCTCATACTTGGGAAATTTCCATTCCAACACATTACCAGTTCCAATGTCTAACATTCTAAATGGTGGTGCTCACAGTGATAACAAAGTAGACTTCCAGGAATTCATGATAATGCCAATCGGCGCAGCTTCTATTAGAGAAGCAATCAGGATGAATGCTGAAGTATTCCATAATTTGAAAAAAGTTCTAACAAAGAAAGGCTACAACACCAGTGTTGGTGATGAAGGCGGATTTGCTCCAGATTTGAAATCAAACGAAGAAGCACTTGATGTTATCATGGAAGCAATTAAAAATGCTGGTTACACAACAGGTCGTGATGGTCATTACATGATTGCATTGGATCCTGCTGCGTCAGAATTATTTGATGAAGAATCAAAAACTTACAAACTACGATGGTCTACTGGTGAAGAATTATCAAGTCAGCAGATGGTTGATATGTGGGTACGTTGGGTAGAAAAATATCCTATCATCTCTATCGAAGACGGCATGGCTGAAGACGATTGGGAAGGTTGGAAATTGATGACTGACGCTCTTGGTGACAAGATTCAGATTGTTGGTGATGATTTATTTGTTACAAATACAGACAGATTGCAGATGGGTATCGACAAGAAAGTTGCTAACTCAATTCTAATCAAACTAAACCAAATTGGTACTTTAACAGAAACTTATGATGCAATTGAAATGGCAAAACGTCATGGATACACATCCGTTGTTTCTCATAGAAGTGGTGAAACAAGTGATACATTCATTGCTGATTTAGTTGTAGCTTTGGGAACAGGTCAAATCAAAACTGGCTCAATGTCTAGATCTGATAGACTTGCAAAGTACAACCAATTGATGCGTATTGAAGATTATCTAGGTGATGATGCTCGATATGCTGGTAAGAATGCATTTAACATCGAACTATAAAAAAAACAGAGTATAATAACTCTGCATTCATAAATAATTATCGAAGGTTCCAAACTCAATTGCTTGGAACCTTCTTTTTGTTTTAGAAGTTCACTGCATAACTTGTAACAGTAACAATCAAATATGCTGAAAGTAAAATTATTCCAACAGGACGTTTCAAAGAATCCTTTGAGAAAGAGATTGCCAACTTGCAAACAAGCAAGACGAATATCATTGCAGGGAATAAGATGTAGAAGAAGTTTGTATCAACATGCAATCCACCTTTAGTTACAGAGGCAGCTGCTCCAACTACAAACAGTACATTCAATATATCTGCACCTAAAATATTACCAATAGCAAGATCTCCATATCCTTTTCTAGCAGCTGTTATACCAGTGATCAATTCAGGAAGACTTGTTCCAAAAGCAACAAGGGTTGCAGCGATTACTGTCTCAGGAATATGTATTCTAGTTGCAAACTCTTGAACAACAGGAATCAATACCTTTGAAGAGAGAACAACGAGAATTATACCAAATATCAATTTAATCAAGATCTTAGCAGTAGATAAATCATCAGGGATTTCAATATCACTCACACCATCATCTTCACCACTCTTAGAGCGTTTGATAGTATTGAATAAATACAGTACCAATATAGCTAAAAATACCCAACCCATATATTGAGGAATTGTTCCACCATTAGTGAAAGCTCTTATTCCACCGCCAAAAATGAATGCAGTGGCGACCAAAAGCATGCTTGAACCCAATTGATACCAACTCTGTCTGCTTACAACTGATTTCTTGAATGGTAAAGGACTTATAATTGAAGAAATACCTAAGATCAAACCTGTATCACAGATTATTGAACCAACGGCGTTACCCATAGCCAAATCAGGCGAACCATTCAATGCTGCCAATACAGAGACTGTAACTTCAGGTAAGGTTGTACCCAAACTTACTACAGTAGCACCAATCAACATTTTAGGAATGCCCCATTTTACAGATAAGCCAACAGCTTCATCTACCAAAATATCAGCGCCTTTTCCTAATACGACAAGACAGAGTGCAATTACTGCCACCAAAATAATCATTCCCAAAAATGTATTGGGAACCATTGAAAGAAATTGTAAAATTAAACGATCTATCATAATGAAGATATAATATCTTATCTATTTTAAAAAAGCTATGTAATTTTTAGAAAAAAAAGGAAAAGATAATAAGTTATATTAGAAATTAAAATTAACTATTTTCTTCCAAAATTTCTTTGATGGAACTGTAAGAAAATCCAAGTTTTAGCATGGAGTTGATCAACTTTTCTCTGTTATCACCAAATTTTTTTGATAGCTTTTCATATGCACGTTGAATTACTTCTTTTTCAAGATCAGAGCTCACAACAGAATCATATATTTCATCTGCAAGTGAATATGGAATTCCTTTTTGCTGCAATCTTTTGATGATGACAATCTTTCCTTCAGGTTTTTTCCTGAGTCTTGTGATTATGAACATTTCAGTAAAACGTCTATCGTTCAAATAGTTTTTTTCTTTCAGTAGAGGAAGAGTTGCCTCGATTTCAGATTTTGAGAAATCTCGCAGACGAAGCTTATTTGTCAATTCAAATGTTGAATGCTCACGTCTAGATAATAAATCGATAGCTTTTGTTCGGCAGAGATGTATTCTGCTCAATGATTTGAGGAAGGTCAGACCTTCTTCATTAATTTCGTCCCCACTATAGAATACCAAATCAGGATATGCATCTAGTAGATAATTGGGAACAAAAAAAGGAGAGCCCTCCTTTGGATTGACTGTAAAGCCATCCAAAACTGCTCTCCTCTCGATTGTTGCAACAACCATAATAAATAAATATTAACGTTTGCTGAACTGGAACTTTCTACGAGCACCCTTCTGACCGAATTTTTTACGTTCAACCATACGAGCATCACGAGTCATGTAACCAGCTGTATGCAATGCACTTCTGTTGTCTTCGCTGATATCACAAAGAGCTCTAGAAATACCGTGACGACAAGCACCAGCTTGTCCTGCAATACCACCACCAACAACGTTGATTAAGATATCATATTTGCCAGTTGTTTCTGTAACAGTCAAAGGCTGCTGTAATAATGTTACTAGTAGAGGGTTAGCGAAGTATTCGCCAGCATCTTTACCGTTTACAACAATTTCACCACTGCCTTCTCTAAGATATACACGAGCAGTTGAAGTCTTTCTACGACCTACGCCTGTACCAAGATTTACTTTACTTTTAATTTCTTTTTTTGCCATTTTTACTGCTCTCCCTTATAGTTCCACTGCAATTGGTGCTTGAGCCATGTGAGGATGATCTGCGCCAGCATAAACTTTAGCGTTTGTGAATAAAGAACGACCTAAAGGTCCACGTGGTAACATACCTTTAAGAGCATGTTCCATTGGGAAACAAGGAGTTCTGTCTAACATATCAGAATAATTAGTAGCTCTGAAACCACCAGGGAAGTTTGAGTGACGATAATACATTTTATCTTCAAACTTTTTACCTGACATTTTAGCTTTTTTAGCATTGATGATAATTACGTAATCACCCATGTTCTGGTGAGGTACGTATTCTGGTTTATTTTTTCCGCGTAAAATACGTGCAGCAGCTACAGCAACATGACCAAGTTCCTTGCCTTCTGCATCAATGATGTACCACTTTTTTTCCATAGTAAGTGGTTTTACAAAAATAGTTTTCATAAAAAATACCCTATTTGTTGTAGGTTTTACCCTACTTAATATATTGTGCGATAATAACTCTTTCAAATTATCATCTAGCAGGCTTCACGACCGTTTCTGACTTCTTTTACCTGATTTCAATTTTTTCAAAATAAATTGAAAGAATCAAAACTTCAATAAACGATGACAATGACAATACAATTTAAGTACCCTTTCTGTATCATGTTTGTAAATAGTATAATCCCTAAGGAAAGGTCGGGTTATTTGGGGATTTGAGAATCCTACATCTCTACCTAATATACTTGCATAATATGTTATGGACTTAAAAAAACCAGTAAAAAAGCGTTTCAATTCATATCCAACATCAGTTGAGTACTGATATCTTTTACAAACCTCAATTCTTAGTCACTGAAACCAAATATTATTATTCACCTTAAACATTTGGTAGTCAGGTCCGTCAAAGCTAAAACATCCAAACTGAAAGCTCTTCTGTTTCTGCCATTAATTGCTATTATATGTACGCACCAATCCAAAAAAAGATTAATGCAACTCTAAAAGAAATATCACATATGCAAATATTTGTCTAGAGATATACATATATTTTTGCCATATTTCTTTAATTATAAAGAATATAGCTATTTTTTTAAAGCTTTGTCAGTTTGGCAAATTTTGATATATATTTAGCAATTTTACCGCTATCATATTCAACTGTTATTACCTCACGTCCTCTGTTATCAACACTGCTGATTACAGTTCCATTGCCTTTTTCTTTATTATTGACTCGATCACCAACACTGTAAGAGTTATTTCCTGCCTCTTTTTTCTCAAATTCAAACTTTTTGAATCCCTTATGAATCAAAGAACTTGCATCTTGAGGGAAATTATTGGAGTTCTTGTAAATATTTGGAGTGGATCTTTCATGATGAACTCCATGACGAGGAGCATGTGTTTTTCTTTTCTCATCAAGAAGACCATACTGACCTCTATTCAAATATTTATTGGCCTTTGCATCCCATGAATTAGCTGTTGGAGTTCTAGGTCTTGAGCCTATGACCTCAATATCTCTTGCATTGATTTCATCAATAAATCTTGAAGGAACTCTATCATATTCCATTCTACCCCAAACCCTTCTAGATTTAGCACAGAACATATATAGATTCTCTCTAGCTCGTGTTGCAGCTACATAGAACAATCTTCTTTCTTCTTCTATTCCATCGTCGTCATCGCTGTTCATTCCGCTAGGGAACAAAGATTCTTCAAGACCAACGATATAAACATCTTCAAATTCAAGACCTTTGGTATTGTGCATTGTAATCAATGTAACACCATCTCCCTGAGCTGGGTCTTCTGTACCAATTGTGGTTCTATCTAGAGTCACCTCTTCTAAGAACGCTAGAAGGCCTGCTGTGGAAGATTGATATTCACTTATTGCATTTACAAGCTGATTTAGGTTATCTACCTTGAAGGTATGATTCTTAGCATCTTCATTCATATAATAAGTTATCAAACCCATCTTATCGAGAAGGTACTTAACACCATCACCAAGAGATCCATCTTCAATCATGCTGTAGGATTCTTTCATTGTTGTTACAAACTGCTTTGCATTTGTTGAACATTTTGCAGATAAAACCTTTGATTCTATAGCAATATCAATTGCTTCAAATACATCACCATTGGTATCTGGAAGAAACTGCTCTATCTTTTTGATGGAGGTTGGACCAATTCCACGAGCTGGCTTATTAATCATTCTTCTGAAGTTAACAATATCTCTCGAGTTAACAAACAGCTGAAGCAATGCCAAAGCATCTTTTACTTCCTCACGATCATAGAACTTCAATGCTCCAACAATTTTGTAAGGAATATGTCTTTTTGTGAGCAATGTTTCAAATGCAGATGATTGAGCATTTGTTCTGTATAAAATAGCACTGTTGTTGAAGTTATTGGCTCTGACAAGCAAAGAATAAACAGTAGCTGCTTCATCCATCTCATCGTCTACATAATACAGTTGAGGACGAGAGCCAATTTGATTGTCTGTTCTCAGTACTTTAGGGTGTCTGTTTGTATTATGAGCTATAACAGAAGTTGCTAAATTCAATATATTCTTGGTAGAACGATAATTCTGACCTAGAACAATACTTTTGGTATCCTTAAAGACTTTAGGGAATGATAAAATATTTTGTATTTCAGCACCACGGAAACGATAGATACTCTGATCATCATCACCAACAACACTTATAAAAGTATCAGGCCCTACAAGTCGTTTTAACATCTCAAATTGGGCTACATTGGAATCCTGATACTCATCTACAAGTATGACCTTGAATCGTCTTTGAACAAAATCTCTTACTTCTCTATTTTCATCCATCAATCTTGTGGGAATTGTTATCAAATCTGCAAAATCTACATTACCAACTTCTCTGAGAGCATTCTCATAAACCTCATAGAATCTAGCAAAATTTGGTTCATTGCTTACCTCACTCAGTTTTGTACTGAAAGGAGTCAGCCCCATATCTTTTGCTTTTAAAATAGATTTCATTATTGGTCTCAACTCTTTTGCAGTCATCGATGAGTATCGAGTTTTCAAAAGAGATAGGGAGTCAGAATCATCATAGATTGTAAAACCAGGTTGAAGTCCAGCTTCTGAAGAGAATCTTCTCAAAAGCCAAACTCCGAATGAGTGGAAAGTTCTTATGTTGAAAGAATTTGGATCTTCTTCAGGAAGCATCTCCAAAACTCTCTCTTTCATTTCTTTAGCGGCTTTATTTGTAAAAGTAACAGCTAATATATTCCAAGGATTGTAATCAAGTTCTTTAATGCAGTAAGCAATTTTAGTTGTAATAACACGCGTCTTACCTGAACCAGCACCAGCTAGCACAAGTAAGGGATGTTCATTTTCAAGTACAGCTTCTTTTTGCTCTTTATTTAATTTACTTAACCAATCTTCCATCTTAGCCATTATAATCTCCGAGTACTGCTGCATCCAAATCAACGCCGTTGACTTTTCTGATACCAGCTTTTACGACAGCCCCTGGTTGAAGATTTCTTCCCATAACAACTGTTGCACCATCTACTTCTGGAGCCTGAGAATAAATTCTACCGATAGCCAGGTCTTCACCTTCAATCTTCTCTTCAATGAGAACATCATAAACATTACCGACAAATTTCTCTTCCAGTAACTCGCTTGTAATTCTTTCCTGAAGGTCCTGAAGTCTCAATTGATATTTAGCAGCTCTTTTATGAGCTTCATTATGTTCTTCTTCATCTCTCATATCATATGCAACTGTGTCCTCTTCTCTTGAATACAAGAAAGATCCCATCCAATCAAAACGACAGCGCTCTACAAATTTCATGACTATTTCAAAGTCTTCATCTGTCTCACCTGGGAATCCCAACATGATTGTAGTTCTGATAACTGCTTCTGGTATTTGATCTCTGATGCTCTTTATCAACTGATAATAACTTTCTTCATTACCAACTCTTCCCATCTTAGAAAGAACATTTGCTGAAGCATGTTGGAAAGGAATATCAAAATAAGGAAGGACCTTATCATGAGTTTTAACAAAATCAATCAATTCCAGTGGGAAAGCATCGGGATGAATGTAAAGGAGTCTGAGTTTGAAGTCTCCTTCAATATTACATAATACTTCCAATAATTCTAAAAGATGTGAATTGCCATCAAAATCGGTTCCCCAAGCAGCTAAATCTTGAGCGATAACATTTATCTCTCTGATTCCGCGTTTAGCAAGTGATTCTGCTTCAGCTACAATCTGTTTCTGAGGTCGAGATCTTAAAGGTCCACGAATAACAGGTATTGCACAGTATGCACAGCAGTGATTGCATCCCTCACTTAATTTCAAGTAAGCAGAGCCTTTGAAGTTCAGAAGTTCATCTCTTTGATATGCATCATCATCTGGGTCTGGATACTCAGGAGCAAGTACAATCTGCTCATCAATATGTTCATCAAACAATTCATCAACAACTGTGCTGATCTGTTTGAGATCCCTATTTCCAAAGATAGCATCAGCTTCAGGAAGTTCTAGAACATCTGAATAGCGTTGAGTCAAACAACCACTGAAAACAAGTTTGGCTTCAGGATTTGCACCTCTTAACTCAAACAATGCTTTTAAGGATTCCTCTTTAGCACTCTCAATAAAGCCGCATGTATTGATTATTATTAAATCAGCATCTTCTATGTTCTCTACATGTATGTAGCCTTTCTTTTTTAGGATGTTGAGCATTACCTCAGCATCAACTTGGTTTTTTGCACAGCCAAGACTTTCTAAATATACTTTATGTGTCATTATCGTTTATGTTTCCTTAAAATAAATATTGCCAACGCATCTTCCATATAAAAGACCCATTGGCAACCTTTGTCAATCAATTATAAATTGAATAACACTATTTACTTTTTTTCTTTTGTCCTAAAGCGTCTGCTGCAGCCTTTGCCTCATTGGATTTTGCATCAACTTCAGCTTCTTCCATAGAAACTTTAGAATAATCTTTATTCTCGTCATACAACCAACAAGCAACTTTCTGTTTCTCACTGATTTCAAATGTTGGTGGTACATGACATGTACACCAAGGCATTCTTTTAGGACAACGTGCTTGGAAGTAACAACCTCTTTGCTTTTTATCAGGAGATGGAACATCACCTGTAAGAATTATTCTCTGTCTCTCTTTTTCAATTACTGGATCTGGAATTGGAGCTGCAGATAAAAGAGCTTGGGTATAAGGGTGAGCTGGATTATCATAGAGCTCTTTCTTATCAGCTAATTCAACAATCTTACCTAAGTACATAACTGCAACACGAGTTGAAATATGCTGAATAACAGCAAGATCATGTGCAATAAAGATATAAGTCAAACCCAATTCTTCTTGAAGGTCATTCAACAAGTTCAAAATCTGAGCTTGAATAGATACATCCAAAGCAGATACAGGTTCATCAGCTAATATAATTTTTGGATTCAAAGCCAATGCTCTTGCAATACCAATTCTCTGTCTTTGACCACCTGAGAATTCATGAGGATAACGGTTTTTGAAGGCTTTGTTCAAACCAACTCTTTCCATCAGTTTTTCAACTTGATCCTCAATTTCAAGAGAAGTTAACTTAGTTTCTAAAAGTCCTCTTTTATTGAAAATTTCAATTGGTTCAGCAATGATTGTTCTAACAGTCATTCTAGGATCAAGAGATGCATATGGATCTTGGAAGATCATCTGAATCTGCTGACGAGCTTTTACCAATTCTTTTTCAGGTAACTTACACAAATCAACACCATCAAAGATAACTTCACCAGCTGTTGGTCTATATAGTTGAGCTATTGATCTTACAGTAGTGGATTTACCACATCCTGATTCACCAACAATTCCTAATGTTTCACCTGGATTAACTTCAAATGAAATTCCATCAACGGCACGAATTGCACCCTTAACTCTACTGAAAACACCACCAGAACTTACTGGAAAATGCTGTTTAAGGTCTTTAACTACCAATAATGGTTCTTTTTTATCACTCATTATTTATCATTCTCCTCTGTTGAACCAATACTTTTCAATACTGCATTCTTCTCTTCGTCTGTTGCATACAACCAACAAGATACTTCATGACCATCAAAAACTTTTCTTGGTGGATAAGCATGTTTACATTCTTCCATTGCTTTGTGACAGCGAGGGTGGAATGGGCAACAAGGAGGAAGGTCAATAACGTTAGGTGGTTGTCCTTCAATAGAGAACAATTTCTCTTTACTTCCTGATGTATCCATTCTTGGAACACTCTTAATAAGTCCCTCTGTATATGGATGTAAAGGTTTTTTGTATAGGTCATCAGTCAATGCTTTTTCTACAATACGACCTGCATACATAACACAAACTTCATCACACATACCAGCAACAACACCAAGATCATGAGTAATTAAGATTACAGATGTTCCGTATTTTTTACTGATAGATTGAATCAATTCAAGTATCTGTGCTTGGATTGTTACATCCAAAGCGGTTGTAGGTTCATCAGCAATGAGAACTTTCGCATTACATGATAATGCTATAGCTATCATAACTCTCTGTCTCATACCACCAGAGAATTGATGAGGATAACTATCAATTCTTTCACGAGCTGCTGGAATACCAACATCTTCTAAAACTTTGATAGATTTTTCTCTAGCTTCTTCTTTTGAAACATTTTTATTATGGAGACGAATTGTCTCAATCATCTGTGTTGAGATCTTTAAAAAAGGATTCAAAGATGTCATTGGATCTTGGAATATCATGGAGATTTTATCACCACGAATTTCACGAAGTTCCTTTTCACTTAAGTCTAATATATTCTGATCTTCAAAAATTACTTCACCACCAACAATTTTTCCTGGAGGAGATGGAATTAGTTTCATGATTGAAAGGTTTGTCACACTCTTTCCTGAACCAGATTCTCCTACAATACCAATTGTTTCACCTTCTCTTACAGAGAAAGATACACCGTCAACAGCTTTAACCACGCCGGCATCGGTTAAGAAGTAGGTCTGTAAATCTTTTACATCGAGAATTACTTTTTTATTATTTTCCATTCTATTTTACTCCTAAAGCTGGTTCTTACTCTGTGGGTCAAATGCATCTCTTAATCCATCACCAAAAAAGTTCATTGCAAACAAGAACAATGTCATTGCGATAGATGGGAAGATCAATCTCCAAGGGTAAATTGTCATACTTGAAACACCGTTACTGATTAATGATCCCCAAGAAGCAACTGGTGCTTGAACACCTAAGCCTAAGAAGGATAAGAATGATTCCTGCATGATGAATGCTGGAATTCTCAGTGTGGAATAAACAATGATAATTGAAAGTGAGTTTGGAATCATATGTTTGAAGATAATTCTCCAAGTTTTAGCACCCATTGAACGAGCCGCTTCAACATATTCACTGTTCTTCAAACTCATAATCTGACCACGAACCATACGTGCAATAGTCAACCAACTAACTATACCTAATGCAATGAATAAGTTCATGATACTTCGCCCAAATATAGCCATTGTTATGATAACAATCAACATATAAGGCAGTCCGTACATAACATCAACAATTCTCATGATGATGTAATCAACTCTACCACCTAAGTAACCTGCTAGAGCACCCAATACAATACCAATGAATACACTGAAGAAAGTACCAACCAAACCAATCATGATTGAAATTTGACCACCATATATGATACGTGCTAATAAATCACGTCCACTGTAGTCTGTTCCAAGTAGATAGTGTCTGTTGCTCTTTAATGTAGCAATAACTTCTGTTGTTACATTACCATCAACTGTAATCATCTCATCATAAGGGAATGAAATTGTTCCTTCAGTATTTTGAGCTTTTAATTCTTTTGTTACATTTCTTAAGATCTGAGCATCAACTTTACCAACTAAGTTATCTACAACTTTCTGTTGATATGTCTCTTCACCCATATCTGCAATGGCTTCATCGACTCTCTTTGCAAAATCTTCTTCAGATAAAACAGCTCTTTGATCATCTGTTAAATCTAAATCATTTTGAACCAATGATCTCATTTCTTTTTGAGTCTGTTCTAAAATAGCTGTTGTGCTATCAAGTCCAAGTAAGTCAGCGTAAATTTGTGCAACCTCATCACTTGAGAGTTTCTCAATCTTAACACCATCAACTTTAACATTATTTACAGTAATGAATAATTCTGTTTCTATTTCTTTCTGTAATTTATCTATTTTTTTCTGCTCACTAGCAGTCCATGCAAAATTGCCAGCAGCTAATTGCTTTTGACCTTCAGTATACACTAAATCCCAAACTTTGGTAGTTTTGCTTTCTTCAATCCATTCTCTGATCTGAGCATCTTGTTCGTCAGTTAAAAGAAGTCGACCTTCTTTCCAAGATGTAAAATATAAATCTTCAAGTTTGTCTTGCATCATTAAATCACCAGCACTTGTATTCCAAGATGGTGGTAAGTTTTGATGGTCCAATACAATTTCATCGTAAGCATATAGTGGTAAGAATGATGCAAATGCAGATAAGAAAGCATAAATACAAACTACAACCAAACCAATTACAGCCATTTTATTCTTTCTGAGTCTCTTCCAAGCATCTTTTGTTAAACTGTTACCCTCAACAACTTGATCAAACTCATTAACAGCGCCACTCTCATTTTCGTCTTTTTTCTTTTTATTAAACATAAGTAGTCCTCTTTATTAATAAGCGATTCGTGGATCGAGTAATGCATAAACGATATCAACGAAGAAATTCATTATTACAAGTATTACTGAGAATACAATAACAACACCAACAATCAGTGTGTAGTCACGGTTGAATGAACTTTGTACGAAGAACTTACCAATACCAGGAACACGGAATACCTGTTCAATAACGATTGATCCAGTAATAACACCAGCAAATGCAGGGCCTAAGTAACTTACTACAGGAAGCATAGCACCTTTCATAGCATGCTTCATGATGATTGTACTATTCTTCATACCTTTTGCTTTAGCTGTTCTTATGTAGTCACTTCTTAATGTATCAAGCATAGAAGATCGTGTTAAACGAGCTATTGTAGCAAAATATGCTAGAGATAAAGAGATTGCAGGAAGAACAATTGTGGCATAGCCTTCCCCGGTTGTATACCATCCTGACGTTGGTAGCCACCCGAGATTCATCGCGAAGACAAGCTGCAGAACCGGCGCGACTACGAAGTTCGGCACCGATATACCTATGACGGCTATTGCCATGGTGAGATAATCTATCCACGAATTCTGATATAAGGCAGCCATAACTCCAAATAATATACCGAAGAAAAGTGCAAGAACAATTGCAACTGATCCCAATACTGCAGAGTTTGGAAGGGATGTAAAGATATAGTAGTTTACATCATTGTCTTTATACTTGTAAGAAGGACCTAAATCACCTCTAACTACATCGAATAAATAACGACCATACTGTTGAAGTACAGGTTCATCTAAATGATACTTAGCTTCAATATTCGCTTTTACAGCTTCAGGAAGAGCTCTCTCGCCATCGAAAGGACCACCCGGAGCAATACGAACAATAAAAAAACTTAATGTAATTATTATAAGTAATGTAGGAATCATACCAAGCAAACGTTTGAAAATATATTTCGCCATAATTAACCTCTATTGATTCTTTTTTTTGTCTTGGAAGTGCAAAATCATCAATTAAATTCTGCACAGATACGTGCAATCTTACTTGATAATGTAACTTTATTCAATATTTATTCAAAATTTTACATAGCTACAAAAACTTTTCCCATTTTTAACACTAATTTTATTTAATATAGCTTATTGCTTACTTACTATTATTTTACTAGATTATAAAAACTTCGTTTTCTAACTATTTCTTGTTTTGATTTGTGATAAAAACCTATTATTTTGGCAAAATATAGGTCAAATATCCTTATTTTAAATCCTTTAATCCAAAATCCGTATCCATATCTCTTTCACGATCTTGAAAGAATGAAGCTCCAATATACTGACTTACGTTGAACGCCGCAGCTTCTGTAAAACCACCACTTTTTTTCTCATCAATAACCTCAACAACTACCCTTCTTTGATCATATAGCTTTAAAGAAAATGAAACTTGAGCTCTGTAAGACCTACCTTTTTTCTTTAAATTGGGATCATTACTATATGTTCCTTTAACAAAATGGGTTATTTCAACAGTTTCGACATCTTTTATCTCTGTCACACTGGTACTAACAAAAGGTATGACTCCAAATTTTTTATAAATTTTCCCCGCTTCTTCATCAAAGACCCAGTAGTCTCTATATAATATCCCCACTAAAGCCAATAAAGCAATTATAATAGGTGTCCACATCGTTGAAAAACTTTCGCCCTCAACTAAATGCAATATTATTTGCCATGAGAAAAAGACAAAATAGAGTATACAGATTATCTTGGAGACAATCCCTGTTGAGTAGTAAAGTTTAGATTTTTTGCTTTTTAAATGATATTTCAATTAATTTCCTTGTTTTTTATGTTATTATTTAAACATTTATGTAATATAGCAAACATTTTTCCGGTTTTTTTTATTTCCACTTGACGGAATTGCTAATCCGTCGTTTACTAGTTAATGAATATTGTGGTATAGTATATATATCAGATTATATAAACAGCAAATAGAAAAAATCAATCATTAAGGAGATCTATCTATGAAAAAATCATTGTCGATTGCTCTAAGCATCATGCTTTTAGCTGCAGTCTTTGTATCTTGTGGTGGAGACAAAGAAGCTAAAGCAGAAGCTAAAGCACCTGTAACAACAACAACAACAACAGAAAAAGTTGCAGAAACACCTAAACCGGAGACAACAACTGAAGTTAAGGCTCAAACTCCTACTCAGACTACTCCTGAAATAGCAGCAACAACAACAACACCTGCAGAAGACGAAGGCGTAACATTTACACTTTCTAACGGCGCAGAACCAGCTTCTTTAGACCCAGCATTAATTCAAGGTGTTCCAGAACACAGAATTTTTATGGCTATGTTTGAAGGCTTAGTAACTGTAGATCCAAAAACAGCTAATGCAGCTCCTGGTCTAGCAGAAACTTGGGAATCAAACGAAGATGGTACTCAATATACATTCCATTTAAGACACACAACATGGTCAGATGGTGTACCTATTACAGCTAATGATGTAGTTTATTCTTGGTTAAGAGAATTAGCTCCAGAAACAGCTTCACCATATGCATGGTTCCCAACTATGTTCTTGAAGGGTGCTGCTGAATACAATAGCGGAGAAGCAGATGCTTCTGCAGTAGGTATTCGTGCTCTAGACGACTACACATTCCAAATGGATTTAATTGGTCCTATCCCTTATGCAGTTGATGCTTTACAGCATTACTCATTCGCAGTTATTCCTAAACATGCAATTGAAGAATTTGGTGATAAATGGACAGCTCCAGAGAACATCGTTTCAAACGGTCCTTTCCTATTAAAAGAAAGAGTTCCACAATCTTACCTATCATTCGTTCCTAACGATAAATACTGGAATAAAGATGAAATCCATATTGATAAATTAGTTATTTTATCTTCAGATGATGAAAACACTAACTACAATATGTTCACAAACGGTGAAATTGACTGGATCACAAACGTTCCAACTGACAAACTTGCTTCAGCAAAGATGAAAGACTCTTACCAAGCAAACGCTCAGCTTGCAACATATTACTACATCTTCCAAACAGAAGT
>JALNVT010000038.1 GCA_023231265.1 Sphaerochaetaceae bacterium | reverse complement strand
TAGCATCTCATATCATACCAATAATCTTCATCATATCCTTCAGGACAGATGCCATTACCAAAGTAATCACCACCATCAAGATGCCACTTACCAATGTAAGCACTCTCAATACCATTTGGCTTAAGATACTCTCCAATTGTTTTGATTCCTGAAGTCAAAGGAACTGTATTTGTTATTCCACCATTTGAATGAGGATACAATCCTGTAAAGATTGCACTTCTAGCCGGACCACAAACAGGTTGAGTGGAGTAAGCTTTATTATATCTAACACCTTCCTCTGCAAGTTTATCAATATTTGGTGTGCTCATGTCTTTATTGCCATAGCATCCAATCATGTCCCATCTTGTTGTATCGGTCATAATGAATACAACCTGTCGTTTATGTTCCATTTTTCTTCTCCCAAAAAATATTTGTCGTTTTTTATAGTTACCCTTTTACTGCACCAGCCACCAATCCTTTTACCATATACTTCTGGAAAAAGAAGAATACAAGAACCATTGGAATTGTACCGATAACTGAAATACAGTTAATGAGAGACCAATCATAAGAAAGCTCCCCAAGATATCTCAATGTAATTCCAACTGATAAAGTTCTAAGTTCATCAGACTGAATCAACGTTGCTGCATGTAGATAATCATCCCAAGTCATGAGAAATGCATAAATACCAACAGCCAAAATACCAGGTGTTACTAGAGGTGTAATCAATTTAAACAAAATTGTATTTCTAGATGCACCATCAACATATGCAGCTTCTTCTATTTCTCTTGGTATATTCATAAAGAATGAGGAAAGCAAAAGACAGCAAAATGGAATCTGTGCTGCAACGATGGCAAGAATCAAACCATAGCGAGTGTTGATTATGCCAGCTTTACTCATCAATGAATACAAGCTTATCATTCTCGATACTATTGGAAACATCTGAGAGGATAGAAGTATTGCCATAAAAACCTTATTCCATTTAGTATGGAATCTTGCAATTGAATATCCTGCAAATATTGCAATCACACATGTAATCAGAGCCGATGCAAAAGACACATAAAAATTATTTATGTAGTATACGAAGAATTCATTGTTCTCTGTAAACAGATTTATAAATCCATCCAAAACTGCATGTTGTGGATACAAAGATGGTGGATACAAATATGCTTCCATATTTGTTTTGAAAGCTGTAATTAGCATCCAATAAATTGGAAATAAGAGGAACAACAATATGCCAATCATTATAACTGCACGTAAAACTTTGGGCCACTTTTTTTTATTCATACCATTCCCCCTAACTCATGTCCTGGACGATAAATGCTTTTTGATAAGAACCAACTACAATTATCATCAAAATCATCCATATTGTTGTTACTGCTGCACCAGAGCCCAGATTCATTGAAACAAATGCCTCTCTATAACTCAATATTGCAAAGTTTGTCGTTGATCCATTAGGACCTCCTCCAGTCATTGTCCAGAACAACGGGAACTGTTTGAAGTTCTCTATTATTTCCATAGATACGGCAATCTTGATTACAGGAGCCATGAACGGAATTGTAATTGAAAAGAACCTTTTTACAGGACCTGCGCCATCTATTGTTGCTGCTTCTAAAATGTCTGATGGAACATTCTGCAATCCAGCCAGAAGTAAAAGGGTCATAAGAGGTATCTGTTTCCAAAGAGCAGCAACTGCTATTCCGCCTAAAGCGGTGCTCGGGTTGTTAAGAATAGCAAGGTCATTTACACGCCCGTTAGTAACAAAACTTATTAAGTATTTAACAAATCCATATTGAGGTTGAAACAACCACATCCATATCAAACCAGATATGACTGTTGGTACAACCCAAGGTGTCATCATTATCGATCTAACAAAACGAGAGCCTTTAAAATCTCTGTTAAGAATCAAGGCTAGAGCCATTCCCAAGATAAATTGAAAAATAATTACAAATATTACAAATACGATTGTATGCCAAGCAGCCTCTGGTATCTGGCCAGTTTCAAACAATTTGGTATAGTTTCTAAAATTATTCCAAGTTCCTTTTTTCCCGCTTATTATATTTTTAACACCATATTTTTCAAAGCTCATTATTATTGATTGAATTATTGGTACCACAATAAAAGATACAGTCAAAACAACAGCCGGTATGGTAAGTACAAATGAATAAGCATTATCACTAAGTTTTTGCGATCCTTTTTTCACGTTTCTCCCCTTTAATTTGAAACCCAAAGTTTTTTGGACTTTGGGTTTGATAAGTTAAGTTTTTTTAGTCGCTTAACTTTGCATTTGTGACCTTTTTGAAATCAGCAATTGCAGCATCAACATCTTCATTACCAACAGTAACAGCCTGTGCTAAAGAACATAGTTCCAAGTTCAAGTCATTCAATTGGGCAATAGCTGGAGATGCAGTTACATTGCTAACTGAGCCTGATGCTCCTTTCAATACAGGGTTGTTTACAACACCGCTTATATCAGCCATGCTCTTTCTTGCAGGATATGCAGGAGTTAAATTTGCTAAATAATCGGACAGTCCTTTTTCACTGATTACATATTGAACAAATTTACTTGTAGCATCAGCTCTTGCTTCTCCATTATCAACCAATACGAAACAATGAGATTCAAGTTTTGATTGACCATTTCCATTTCCACCTTTTAAAGGAGCTGCACTGGCGATGAATGATTTAGCATCTGGATTGATAGATTGAATACCATTGAAACCCCAAGATTGATCGTAATACATTGCAAGTTGACCCAAAGCAAATAAGTTACGAAGATCTTTTAACTTGGCATTCTGTGGATTGTAACCTTTTTCATCAAGTTCTTTTAACATTCTAAAAGCATCATAGAAACCTTGGTTATCACAATCTAAAGAACCATCGGCTGCAAGAGTATGTCCTCCAAAGTTAAAGATCATACCTTGAATACTTGATCCAGATACTGGTACAGATGCAGTTGTTTGACCAAATGCATAAACAGGATTTCCATTGCTATCCTTTAATTTTGATAGAGACTTAGCATCTTCCAACATCTCTTCATATGTAGTTGGAGGTGTGTTTGGATCAAGACCCGCTTGTTCGAATAAAGTTCTGTTGTAATACAGTACATAAGGAGAAACGTACAGAGGAATTCCGTATGCAACACCATCAATTTCAAATGATTTCATAACATCTGGATAAAAATCATCAATAAATTCTTGAGGTAATATATCCTCAACAGGAGCAGCAAGACCTGCATCTTCAAATCCAGGAATCCAACCAAGTTCAGCAAAGATACAATCAACTTTATCTCCACCACCAGCCATGTTAATTACTTGGTTTGAAATCTCACCGTAAGGTGCAGTGACCCATTCAATTGTAATATTAGGATTTTCAGTTTCAAATCCAGTTTTTATACCTTTCCAATACTCTTCATAACCATTCTCCAGTAAAGCATAGTTTGCAACTTTAATGGTTACTTTGCTATCTGTCTGTGATGTCTTTTCATTCTGTCCATTGGCAAAAATACTACCAATTCCAATTGCAGCAATAAGAACTGCAGTCAATAATTTTTTCATAATTTCAAACTCCTTTTGTTTTTATGAATGATTTTATTAAAGCAAATATCATATTTATACACACGAGTGTACAATAATATAAACACCTCCACTGCTTTAAAAAAAATAACCAGGTTCTATTATACACAGGTATGTATAACTCCCTTTTAGGATAACATCATAAAATTATATGTCAAGATTTATTTTAAAAATTGAATCAATCAGTTGAATATGAAGTTTCCTAATTTTCTCTTTATATGTAATAAAAATACACATATTTTAGTAAATCCATCATCTTTTAAAAA
The DNA here is from genome assembly GCA_023231265.1 of Sphaerochaetaceae bacterium. GTDB lineage: Bacteria > Spirochaetota > Spirochaetia > Sphaerochaetales > Sphaerochaetaceae > Pleomorphochaeta. The sequence goes on along the minus strand of JALNVT010000038.1, from coordinate 11,998 downwards.
AAATAATCGCATATAACATAAAATTTTCCTTTATGTTTTTAAAAACATATGGTATTATCAATCGAGTTGTTTTATAAAAACAATCGCTACTAATTCAAATTTTACAAACAAACTTAACAGAAGGAAAAGATGGATTCAAAAAATACAGTCAAAATTCCATTACCAGATAAAGAAATTGAAAAAGAATTAAAACAGGACATAAGAGTAAGATTTATAACTACAATTCCATATTTTGGACCAGGTGCAGCAAGATTGCTTGAATTGATAGAAGAGAAGCAGAGTGTATCTCTTGCTTGTAAATCAATGGGTATGTCCTATTCAAAAGGCTGGAAGATATTACAGAAGATCAAAGCAGCAACCAACCATGATGCAGTTCTCACTCAAAAAGGTGGAAACAATGGTGGACTCACTGTTCTTACCCCTTATGGAAAGAAACTGCTTGTCAGTTTCAGACAATATGAAAGAGATGTACAGGAATATTCAAAACAGCGTTTTGAATTCTTTTTATCTGAACAAGAAGAGGATTTTGATGAGTAACGATAAATCGAGAACAAGCGTTGATTTCAGACATGATCCAGATCATCCAGTGACCCTTCTTGCAGGTTTTATAATTCTATTTATATTCATATTCTTTCTGTCATTCTTTGTTGGAAGATATCCAATCAAACCAATAACATTGATAAAAGTACTGCTATCAAAAATATTCTATATAGAACCTACATGGCCATCAACAGTTGAAAATGTAATATTTAAAATTAGAATGCCCAGAATCCTCTCTTCAGCTATTATTGGGGGTGCATTGAGTGTTTCAGGCCTTGCTTATCAAGGAATGTTCAAAAATCCAATGGTATCTCCTGATGTACTTGGAACAAGTGCAGGTGCAGGTTTCGGTGCCTCTCTTGGAATTCTATTGGGACTCTCATATTTCAGCACAAGTGCTTTAAGTTTTATATGTGGTCTTGTTGCAGTTATTCTTGTTACATTCATAAGTGGAAAACTTATGAACCAAAAGACTCTTGGCTTGATTCTTGGAGGAATAATGATTTCCAGTATTTTCACATCTGGAACGTCCTTCGTAAAACTTGTAGCAGATACAGATGATGCTCTTCCTGCCATTACCTACTGGCTCATGGGATCATTGGCATCTGTAAAGATGAGTGATATAAAATTCCTGATAATTCCAATCATCATTGGTCTACTTCCAATAATTCTCTTGAGATGGAAATTGAATCTATTGACTCTTGATGAAGATGAAGCAATGAGTCTTGGTATCAACACCATACTTCTAAGAAAGGTCGTCATTTTTGGCTCTACATTGATGACAGCAGCCTGTGTTGGTGTATCGGGTCATATTGGTTGGGTTGGACTTGTCATACCACATTTTACCCGCATGATTGTTGGTTGCGATTATCGTCATTCTGTTCCAATTTCAATATTGATGGGTTCAAGTTTTTTGATGCTTGTTGATACATTATCTAGAACAGTGACTACAGGAGAGATTCCACTTGGTATCCTAACAAGTTTCATTGGTGCTCCTTTCTTCCTCTATTTGATGATAAGGGAGGGAAAGAAATAATGAGACTGGATGTTAAAAATTTAAGTTTTGCTTATAAAGATCATAAAGTACTTGATGATGTATCTTTCTCTCTAAATGAAGGTGAGTTTCTATGCCTACTTGGAAAGAATGGAGCTGGAAAATCTACATTATTCAAACTTCTGCTTGGTTTTTTAAAGAAAGAAAGTGGAGAGATTCTAATAGAAGATAAAAAACTTGAGACCTATTCAAGGAAGCTGCTTGCTCGAGAGATTGCATACATTCCACAGTATTCCTCAAACACATTCGATTACACTGTATTTGACACTGTTTTGATGGGCACAACATGCAGAATAGATTCATTGGGCTCTCCTAAGAAAAGAGAAAAGCGAATTGCTATGGAAGCATTGGAGAGATTCAACATATCTCACCTATCCCATAAATTGGCATCATCAATAAGTGGAGGCGAGCGACAGCTTGTGATATTGGCTCGTGCTATAGCGCAGGGCTCTCATATTTTGATTTTAGATGAACCAACAGCAAATCTTGATTATGGAAATCAATTTAAGGTTATGAATACTATATCATCTCTTAAGGATATGGGGTATTCAATAATACTTTCAACACATAATCCAGAGCAAGCTCTTTGGTTCAGTGATAAAGTTATGTTTTTAAATGATAACAAAATTCTTGCCCACGGAAATACAGATGATGTGATGACAAGTGAGAACTTAAAGACAATCTATGATATTCCAATAGATATAATAGAAAAGAATGGAAGAAAGATATGCTTTCCAACATTAGAAAATAAGGATGCAAAATAAATTGTTTGAATGGAATGAAGAGAACATAGGATGGTTTGAAACATCATCTAAATACAGCAAGTTTCATGAGAACCTTGCATCTTTGATCTCTCCTATATTGGATAACAACAGTACCGTAATTGATGTAGGAGCCGGTTTGGGTAGGCTAGATCAATATATAAGAGATCATTGCAGACAAATGATTTTGGTTGAACCCAATAAATATGCTTTTAATTATCTGGTTGAAACAAAAAAAGAGAATCAAATTCTGTTCAACATGACATTTGAAGAGTACCTAGAATTGAATAGAGAGCCATGTGATTATCTGCTTCTCTCTTTCTTCTCAAGAATGGAGATTGAAGATAATTTAGAAAGACTTTCCTCACTTTGCAAGAAGAAGATTATTTATGTAAGAAATGAGAATCATGATTCTAACGACACTCTTATAAAATATCTCAATGATAGAGGTGCTGAATTCAAACACTTTCACAGAGAGATTGATTTCAGTCAGCCACTGAAGAAGGATGATGTTGAGAAATTTATAGAGACATACTATGGATTTAAAAGCAAATCAACAAAACAGAAGATGAGGGAGTGCATCATCGATAGAGGTGATCACTGTATTTATAAAAACAACAAACAAATATCAATATTTATAATTGAAAAAATTTAATAAAGAGGAATTTTTAGATGAAAAAAATAAGAATTGTATTGGCATTCATGATGCTGATGATGGCGGGGCTGAGTGCCCAAGGTAGACAAGAGGCTCCTGCACAGATTGAGGTGCAACAGACAAGAAGCTTCACAGATTCACTTGGTAGAACCACAACATTACCTGTTGATATAGAAAGAGTGGCTCCTTCAGGAAATATGGCACAGATTGCACTGTACTCAATGGCTCCAAAGAAAATGGTTGGTTGGGGCACAAGACCATCAGAGAAACTTTATAAATTCTTTGACAAAGAAGTATTGGAGAGACCTGTTTTTGGTGCCTTCTATGGTGCAAAGGCAAACTTAAACATGGAAGCTGTTATGGTAGCAGATCCTCAAGTTGTTGTTGATGTTGGTGAGATTAAAGGAAGTAAGGATGATATGATTGCTCAACTTGATGAGCTTCAAGACAATCTTGGAATTCCTGTAGTTTTCATTGAAGCATATCTTGATGATATGGGTACAACTTACAGAAAACTTGGCGAACTATTCAATATGGAAGAAGAAGGTGAAGCAAAAGCAGAATACAGCGAGACCACAATCTCACGTGCAGAACAAGCAACTCAAAATGTAGCAGATGAAGATAAAGTAAGTATTTATTTTGGAACTGGTACAGATGGACTGACATCATACCCTCGAGGTTCATTTAGGACTCAGACAATGAGACTGGCAGGACTCATCAATGTAGTAGAAGGAACTGGAAACAATATTCAAGTGAGTCCAGAACAGCTACTTATTTGGAATCCTGATATCATAATCTTGAGCCATGACGGTGGTTATGATGAGTTTATGGCAGAGGACAGTGCTTTCAGTGAGCTTGATGCTGTAAAGAACAACAGAGTTTACTTGATTCCAGAAGGTCCTTTCTCATGGATTGATAATCCACCTTCTTTAAACAGAATTTTAGGTATAAACTGGTTGGGTAATTTAGTTTATCCTCAGTACTTTGATTTTGATATAAGAGAGGAAGCTAAGACTTTCTACAAACTTTTCTATAAAACAAATCTTGATGATTCTACATTAGATGAAATTATGCAAGGTTCCACTAATTAATATCATAAAAAATCTCATTAAGCTATCGACTGTAAAAAGTTGGTAGCTTTTTTATTTATTCAAATTCATATGTATGATAAAATAATAAACAAGGAATAAACAATGACAAAACGATGGAAATCCAGTGAATCAACTGTTACCAGTTTGTACTATCATCTTCTATGGTGTCCAAAATATCAACGAGAGGTTCTTGTTGATGATGTTGCAGTGAGATTGAAAGAGCTTTTAGATGAGAAAGCCAAGACAATAGATCTTGAAATAGTATCATATGAAATCATGCCAGATTGTGTTCATCTTTTGGTAAGAGCCAGACCAGAAGATAGCCCACATTTTTTAATTCAACAATTAAAGAGCTACACATCCCATGCAATGAGGATTGAATTTCCGTCTTTAAAATCTAGGCTTCCAACTCTTTGGACAAGAAACTATTACTGCTGCACAGTAGGACGTTTCAGTGATGATGACATAAATCGTTTTATTGAGTCACAGAGAAATATATAAATTAACAATTGACACATTATGTTTTTCAAAATATAATGGGGATTATTAAGAACTACAATTCTTCCCTAATCAGTTACACATAAAATGCTAGTGCTATCATTTTATTTAAGTAACTGATATTTTTTTCTATAAAAAAGGTCCCCTCAATTAAGAAGAGACCAAAATATTAAAAGCAATTCGAGTTATTACAAACTTTTACTTAGCTTCTGTTTTACTTTTCAAAACATTCAGAAGTCCACCATTGATGAGCATCTCTTTTTGATCAGCTGTAATATCACACTTCATCTTAATGTTTCTACCACCAACTTCAACAATGACAGGATTGCCCTCAAGGTAAGCCATTTCAATTTGATCTGGAAGATCTTGAATGTAGATATCATCACCCTGTTTTATTGCATTGTAATCTTCTTCATCTGTAAATGTTAAAGGTACAATACCAAAGTTACATAGATTGTTCTGGTGAATTCTTTCAATAGATACTGCAAGAACAACTTTCACACCTAAATACATAGGACAGATAGCAGCATGTTCACGGCTTGAGCCCTGTCCATAAGAAGCTCCAGCTACGATAAAGTTTGCCTTACCTTCTTTCTTGTTTGCAAGACATCTATCGTGGAAAGTAGGATCAACACCTTCAAATACATACTTAGAATACTCAGGGATGTTTGATCTATATTTCAATCTTGCACCAGCTGGCATTATATGATCTGTTGTTATCTTGTCTCCAACTTTAATGGTTACCTCACCTTTTGCATGATACTCGAGAGGAGTATTTGATGGTGGTGCTCCAATATTTGGACCACGAGATATTACAATATCATCAGTATTTTTTGGAGGGAAGATGAACATTGAATCATCAATGATGAATTTATCTACCAAGAATGTTCCAGGATACTTTATTCCATGATCTGATAAAGGGTCTGTGAACACACCTGTAATTGCAGCTAGAGCTGCTGTTTCAGGAGATACTAGATAAAGCTGTGCATCTGCAGTTCCAGAGCGTCTTTCAAAGTTACGATTGCTTGTTCTAAGTGATACAGCACCTGAACCTGGGCTCTGATGGTTACCAATACAGAATCCACATGCACTTTCAAGAATTCTAGCACCTGCTTTTATAAGTTTCTCTAAAGAACCATCCTCACTCAACATGAGTAGAACTTCTCTTGATCCTGGAGCAATTCCCAATGAGACACTTGGATTTACAGTCTGTCCATCAAGGATGTTTGCAACTTTTCTCATGTCATCATAGCTAGAGTTGGTACAGGAGCCAATGAGGACCTGGTCAACCTTTTTACCCTGAAGAGATTTGATTGATTCCACATTACCTGGACTATGAGGAGCTGCACATAAAGGAACGACCTCGCTTAGGTTCAATTCAAATACATCATCATACTTTGCACCATCATCAGCTGATAGTGGTCTGTAACATTCACCTCTACCTTGAGCGTCCAAGAAGGCTTTTGTATTTTCATCACTTGGGAAGATAGATGTTGTTACACCACACTCTGCTCCCATGTTACAGATTGTTGCACGTTCTGGCACCTGAAGAGTTTTGACACCTTCTCCAGTATATTCAAAAATACAGTTAACATTTCCTTTAACTCCAAATTTTTGAAGTACTGTCAAGATCACATCTTTAGCACTCACCCATTCTCTGAGTTTTCCAGAAAGTCTAATTTCAATAATTTTTGGTGTTATTATATGAAAAGGGCCACCTGCCATAGCAACTGCGATATCAAGTCCTCCGGCACCAATAGCAATCATAGAGAGACCACCACCTGTTGGTGTATGAGAATCAGATCCCAATAATGTTTTTCCTGGTTGTCCAAATCTTTCTAAATGAACCTGATGACAGATACCATTTCCAGGACGAGAGAAGACAACTCCCTTCTTTGCTGCAACACTCTGTAAATACTTGTGGTCATCTGCATTTTCAAATCCAACCTGCACTGTGTTATGATCGATATAACTTACAGCTAATTCGTTTTGAACTTTTTCGAGTCCCATAGCTTCAAATTGCAAATACGCCATTGTACCAGTGGCATCTTGAGTTAATGTTTGATCTATCTTGATTCCAATTGGTTCACCTTTTTCCATCTCACCTTCAATTAGATGAGACTCAAGGATTTTTTCAGTTAAAGTTTTTGCCATATTATAGGGCTCCTTGTTTACAATATAAAATAATTATAATAGTAATAAATATTTTTGCAATGATTTTCACCCTAAATATAGCATTAACTTCACGATAAAGGTCTTATTCGAACTCTCTTGTGAGACTTTTGTTAGAAACAGGCAGTGTTATATTTGATATTACAAATTCTATTATCACTGCAGCTGTTATAAAAGCAAAGAAAATAACCATCATCTGAGAGTAAGAAAAATGATCATATAGCATTCCACCAACAACAGAACCCACAACTGTTCCAGCTGATAACAGCACTTCATGTGTTATCATTCTCTTGGTTCTGTTTACCGCACCACTAGCTCCATGGAACATCGATGATACATATACATATGCAAATAAAACACCGAACAATCCAAAGAATATTGATAAGGAAATAATGGAAGTTGCATTACGTGCAAATAGACAGCTGAGACCAATTACAAATTGAACACCCAATATGTAAAGTTTCTTGAAATGCCAAAAACTGGTTTTTGATAATGCATAAAAAACAATACATGTTACAACACCTCTGATGAGAAGAAGCAAACCAATTGTTGTTGCACTGTAGCCAATAGCTTCTTTGGCATAAAGAGGAAATATGTTGATGATTGCACCAAATACAATATATCCAACAAACACTCCTGTCCAGCAGAAATAACGAAGGAAGGTACTTGTGTCTTTTAGATTGCTTGCCTTGATATGGTCTTTTTCACTTTTAGCAGCTTTTAAATTAGGATCTTTATGTATCCAAAATACAATATTTAAAGCAACAATAATAAGAGTAGCTATTGCAACATAGAAAGGAAGAGTGATGCTTCTCTCTACCAAAATACCACAAACAGTTGCAGATAGAGCATTTCCCAAACTCCAAGATACATTGTATCCACCTAAAACACTGTTTAGGTATGCCTGTTCTTTTCCTCTCGATAACCAACTTTCCAAAGAAGGCCAAATGAATGAAACAAAAAAACCAAACAAGATGATAGATGCCACAACCAAAGCATAGCTATTCAATGTGAACATCAAAAAGGTTGAAAAAGCCATACCAAAAGTACCAAATAAGAGCAGACTGCTAGGTTTGTAGTTTGTTATTTTATTTGATAGCAGCAAACAAAATACACAGTATGAGATAGAAAGAGTGCTTACTGCAGCACCAACAAGAGATGCAGAAACATTGAACTTTGCTCTTACATAGTATACAAGAGCTAAATTGACCATAGCCTGCATCATCTGGACAAAAAATGCTGTGAACGTCAGCAATCTAAATTGAGTCTTTTCTGGATTTGAATTCATAAAATTTTACCATTTCCTTATTTCAAGTACAGATAGAGTTATCTAAATATACTTTCATTTCTTTAAATCTAAAAATAATATTGAAACATTGAGTCCTTAACAAGGTCAAAGACACCCGTCTGTTTATAAAAACATCAATTTTCAATTTTATTTTGATCGTGATTTTAAATCATATTTTAAATATGTTAAAATTATCTTCTGTAGATAGATTTATATTAAAAAGAGATTTTGTTAGCTTGCAGAGGATTTAAAGCAATTTGAATATTGTTTTTAATCTTTAGAGAAAGTGCAAGCATATATATTGGTACTGCTATATCCCATTTTCGAGAGAGTATAGCAGTTTCCAATTAAAAAGAATTGAACTTAAGCTACTTCAAAAATTCTTCTAATGTACCTTTAACACCCAATTCATCAATCATCTTTTTGTATTGTGAATATTTAGCTAAAACTGCACTGTCAGTGATTCCATTATATTCCATGAAATCTTTATCATTTTTGATTTTCTCTTGAAGTAAATCAGCAGCTGGATCTTCAATTGGAATCTCCACACCATTCTTATCAACACCTTTCAAGAACTCTGCCCAGAAAGCCAAAGCTAAAATTAAAGAATCTTTCTCTTCAATTTCTAAAAGAGGTTTTACAATTGCGTTTGAGATCTTTTTAGAGCCATCACTTGCCAATCTAAGAATCTTATCAGCAATATTCTTATTTGAAAAACGACTTACAAGTTTGTCTTTATATGCATCCAGATCAACACCAGGAACAGCACTCAAAGACTTTGTAATTTCTTCCATGTAATGGTTTCTTATGAAATCATTGATTAGAGGGTCTGTGATACCTGCATCTACATCAGTGTGTCCCAAAAGATATGATGGGTATGATAGTGCACTGTGAGCACCGTTAAGAAGTCTGATCTTCATCAATTCGTATGGTAATACACTTTCTACAAGAAGAGCGCCTGCTTTCTTGAACATCTGAACTTCAGGAACATCAACATCTTGAACAATCCAAGTTATAAAATCTTCACAGTGAACTGCACATTGATCATCAATGTTGTATTTATCAGCTACTTCTTGAATATCTTTATCAGATGTAACTGGTGTTATTCTATCAACCATAGTATTTGGGAATATGATGTTTTCACTTACCCATTCTTTCATCTCAGGGTATTTGATGGATACAAATTCTAGTACACAGTTTTTGAGCATGTTACCATTTTCTGGAACATTATCGCAGCTCATGATTGTTACAGGAGTTTTTGTTGTATCAAAACGTCTTTTGAGTGATTCAACGATACAGCCAACAGTTGATGATGGAACATCAAAATCTTTTAGGTCTTTTACAATAGCTGGATGATTCAAATCAAGTTTATGATTCTCACTGTCATAGCAATAACCCTTCTCTGTTACAGTCAAAGTGATCAGCTTTGTTTGATCTCTTGAAAGTACATCTAAAACCTTTTCAGCATCTGTTGATGCATTTGCATAATCAGCAATACCACCACGAACTTCAAAATATTCATTTCCTGCTGTATCTTTAGGAAGTAAGGTATAAAGATAGTCTTGTTTTACTAAATTCTCAATAAAGCCAGGTTTTGATGGAATAACATCTATCTCATAAACACCTTCAGTATAAACTCCATCATTCATCAATTTTTCAATATATGATAAGAAGTGAGCTCTGTGAAATGCTCCTAGTCCGATATGTACCAAAGCTGGCTTCAGGCCCTCTCTGTTATAATGTGGTACAGGAACTCCTGTTTTTTCAATTGCGCTCAAATTCTGATTTGATAAATGTAACATAATCTTTCTCCTTGTTTTGCTAAGCTTGAATTGATAATAAGATAATATTTAATCGATTAAATATATAACAAAAAAATTATTTTACTTAAAAGCATCCCCCTGATACTTCTCCATAAAATCTCTTAAATCAATTCAACCCTAACAAATTATAAAAACAAATAATTTTACAAGCTTTTTATAAGGTGTCATTCCTAACTTGCCAAACTAGATTAACATTGATTCTGCTATCGTGCAAGAAAAAAATTTAATCGATTAAATAGCAATCTTACATTTTCTCACTTTTTTTATATTTATTTTTAACTCAATTTTAACATTCTATTATTAAGTCCTTTTTATGAAAGAAATTAAAAATAAAACAAAAAAATTTCATATTTTTTTTATGCTTCATCTTTTTTTTCAATAATATTAACTAATGTTTAGTGGTAATCTTTTTATAGGAATTTTTCCTCATATTAATATATCAATTCTGTATTGTTATTACCAAATAAACACATAATATGAGATATTGAATGAGAGATTTACAGATTAAATTAAAAATATTTTTTATATTTTCTTTTGTTTTTGTTTAAAATAATATTCAAATAATTTTATATTATAGAATTTTTTCAATTGCAAACAAAAACTTCAAATTCTTTAAGAGCTCTGAGATTGTTCAATATAATTGAAAAACGCTTTTTTGTATGAATTCAAAGAAAAAAAACTATTGTATTGTTTTAAAATGTGTTATATTTTGAAATTATGAATAATGATTTGTTACATAGCAGTGCAATAATTGCGCCTTTTATAGCTTGGCTCCTAGCTCAGGCTATTAAACCTTTAATTTCTAGACTATCTGGTGATAATTTTAATTTCAAACGAGCATTCTCTACGGGTGGTATGCCAAGCAGTCATTCATCCACTGTTGCTGCACTTGCAACATCATTAGGAATAACACAAGGAATTGGTTCAACTGAATTTGCAATTGCAATGGTTTTCAGCAGTGTTGTGGTATATGATGCTATGGGAATCAGACAAGAAGCCGGCAAACAAGCTGAGATGATGAATGATTGGAGCAAAACCTTTTCAGAAATCTTTGATGAAGGACAGTTCACTCAAGCTAATTTAAAAACTATGTTGGGGCATACTGGATCTCAGGTAATAGGTGGCATAATTTTTGGAATCCTTGTTGGATTTGCTGTCACATATGCTATCGGTTTTTAAATAAGGATTTATAATAATGATTAACAGCATACGAGGCTTTTTCATGGCACTCGCAGACAGCATTCCAGGCATTTCAGGTGGAACAGTTGCTTATATATTGGGCTTTTATGATCTTTTTATAGATAGCCTCGACAATCTACTTCGAGGATCAAGTGATCAAAGAAAAGAAGCCATTAAATTTATTATCCCTCTTGGAATTGGTTGGGTAATTGGTATGGGCCTCTGTGTTTCAATACTCTCCACCCTATTTTCAAATCATATCTACATCATGAGCTCCTTATTAATAGGACTGACTTTATTCTCCATTCCAATTATTCTGAGGGAAGAGAAAAAGACCTTCGATAGAAATACAGGGTCAATCATTAAAAATTTAGCATTTTTCTTGATTGGTTTTACTTTGGTAGTGATGATCACATATTTGAGTTCCAAGTCCTATTCTACAAAATCATTAGACGGTTTGAATGTACAGCTTGCTCTTTATCTATTTATTGCAGGAGACATTGCAATATCGACAATGGTTCTACCTGGTATTTCAGGCTCTTCCCTCTTGATGATATTGGGACTTTATCTTCCTATAATAAGCGGCTTAAAAAAATTCTTCTCATTTGATTTCAGTGCAGTTCCTTCACTATTTATTTTTGGATTGGGTGTTCTCTTTGGAATTTTCACAACCATAAGACTTGTAAGAAAGGCACTTGATAATCATAGGTCCGCTACAATGTCTTTCATAATTGGCTTGATTGTAGCAGCTACATACTCAATAAGCATGGGACCAACCACTCTTGAAGTTGCTCAGGCTCCTTTAAATCTTGAAACATTCAGCTTAATTGCTTTCATTATCGGGGGAATTCCAATTTTCATTCTGAACTATGTTAAAGCCAAAAAAGAGAATCTGAATATTATTAAATAATATACAGTAATTATTATAAACAAATTG
>JALNVT010000037.1 GCA_023231265.1 Sphaerochaetaceae bacterium | reverse complement strand
GCTTTAGCTCTAAAATTGAAAGAAGTTGGAGTTAATAAAATTTTTAGTTCAAATATGGTCAGAGCAAAATTAACAGCAGCTCCAACTGCCAAACTTTTGAATTTGGATATAAACATCAATAAATGGTTTATGGAACCTGAAGAGCTGAAGATTGTTCAAGATGGAAAGGAATACTGTATTTGGGGCACATATGGTGAGACAGTTCGTAAATCTGATAAGATGCCTACAGCTGATACATGGACAGAGAATTTTCCTTTTGATAACCCAAGGGTGATAGCTAGTTGGGATAAATTCACAGCTCAATGTGATGAATTCATGTTATCTCTTGGTTATAAAAGAGTTAATGGTAGATTTGAAGTTATTAAGAAGAATGATGATAGAATTGCAATCTTCACTCATAATGGTACTTGTCTGTACTTCATATCATATCTACTTGGAATCCCCCTACCACTTGTTTTCTGTGGATTCTACAGCTGGCCATCTTCTGTGACTGATATGTATTTTGATCAGAGATCTGACAAATGGGCAGTTCCAAGAGCTCTATGTGTTGCTGATACATCACATCTCTATGCAAATAAGTTAAAACCACAGGCTAGAGGAATGGGCGATTATTGTCCTGAATTCTATTAAACTCAACAATCAATAAACAAACAATAATAAAAATGAAATGAGCTGTGAAATCAGATATCCTGATATTCAGCTCATTATCTTTTGAATATAAAAACCACTTAATCCTGTTGCAGCTTGAGTGGCTTTTTGTTTGTATTATCTTTTATATCAATAGTCCAAAGTGAATCCCAATGTGATCAAGCTTCGATAGGAGCCTGCGATATAAGAGGAGTCTTCGGGTGTCACATTCACTCTGAATGTTGCAACTGTATCTTCTTCGAAGGTGTATTTGCCCTCTGGAAGTGTTATGTCGAAAGCTTTATGAGAGTCTGTGTACTGAGAGCCACTTGCAAACTCATATTTATCGATTGGGTAGACATCAAGAGTTGGAGTCGGTCCAACATCTATTATCTCTGTGGTGTACTCTCCATCAGAGTCGGTTTTGTAAAGATAAAAATCTCCAATCTGTATATCACATGTCAAAGTCATAACCTGAGTGGTATCGTATGGGGAGATCAAGACCTTGAAGAGCTGAGTGCTCTGAGTGTATGTTTTTGAGAAATCAAATGCATCAATCTCATCATTATCTTCAATGTACTGAGAATCATATTTCAAGCTGACTGTTGGCTCAACTGTTGGAAGAGCTCCGTGCATGTAGAAATCGAGGGATCTGCTCTCAGCTGCAAAGATAGATGCCATTGCTATTGTAAGTATCGTTATTGATGTAATTAGTTTCTTCATTTTCCCTTTCCGTTGTTTCATTCTGAATCGAAAGAGCCTCTGTGGCAACACAAATACAGAGCCCACGAATTTATAGTGATAAAAATCACAATGACTGAATACCTGTATTGTTGTTGAGTTTTTGTATTGTTGACCTATATCTTGCACTCTGTGTTTGCAATAAATTCATTCGAAGACAAAAAAAGTCCCACATAGCTGCAGGACTTTGAATCTATATCTCAGATCAATGGTCTATCTCAATGTCACCAGATATGCTCTGGAATTTATATCTCTCATCTCCAGAGGAGTATGGAGAACCAAACTCCTTGCCATCAATTTCAATATCACCAGATACTGTATTGATCTTCAAACCAGAGTCTTCAGCAAGTTCAACTGAGATATCTCCAGATGTGGTGTTCACCTTGTAAGTGCCAGATACTTTTGAATCAATAACCACAACATCACCAGAAACTGAATTGATCTTGCAGTTCTCACTCTCAATTTTATTCACTGAAATGTCACCTGAGGTTGAGTTCAACTCAACATCTGAGTTGCTGAATATATCAGTGTTCATTATGTCTCCATTGATTGTTTCAATTTTAACACTGTCTGCATTGATATCTAGGAAATTTACATCTCCACTTACTGATTCAGTTATAAACTGCTTTGCATTCAATTTGGAGTATGAATTTATATCACCGGATGTTGTTTTCAATTTGATGTTATTTAAATCCTCACTTGGAAGATACAGATTGATTGAAGAAGAATCATCTTCAAAATCAAAGCTCAAGAAAAACACCTGTCTAAGACTTTCCTTTGCAGTGGTCACACCATCGTTGCTTTTGACATCCAATTGGCCATTGCCTTTCGTTGAGTAAATAATCTTTGCAGATGAAAGTGAATCATCGACCCATATATTGATGTTGCTTGTAGCATCAATGCTTATCTCTTGAGATATCTGCAAACTATCAAAAGTTGTCTTTTGAGTCTTGGCGCTCTTGTTTGCTACTATTGCAACAAACAATATTGCCAATACACTTATCATGAAAATTTTATTTGCTTTTGTGTCTTTGAACATTATTTTTCGTGGAACCTCTTATCCCAGTCGCGTTCTTTATCGAACATGCTGCTTTCCATATCTTCCACTTTATGTTTCAAGTCCTCATATTTCTTTTTCAACTCTTCATTTGATTCATCACTCTCGTCGTCGAAAGGAGAGCTGCTTCTGTAAGAAGAATTGTAAAAGCTGTCTGTGCCTTCATATGGTGGAATGATCAGAGCTAAAATCAAGTAGATAATAGCACCAGGAAAGAAACCTGTAAACAACACCACCAGGAATATGATCAATTGGAATTTCGCTACATCCAAATCCGCCCAAATAGCTATTCCAGAGCAAACTCCGAAAATTTTAGCTGAATTTTTATATCTTCTTATTTCTCTTATATTTCTATTCATTTTTTTTATCTTCTTCACTTTTCATTATGGTCTCTAAGTTATTGATTCTTGTCATCAAATCATCAATCCCATTCTTCAGATCTGCTCTTTCTTTATTGTGTCCTTTGATCTCTTCATCAACAAACCCTCTTTCGAAAGTGGTTTGATCATCCTCATCTTTATGTTTTTTATGGCCCCTCTTTCTTTTACCGACGTTGGAGCTATAAGTACCTGGTTTGTAGCCTCGTTTCATCTCTTCCATGCGAAGAGCTGCTTCAATTTTCTGTCTTTCTCTTTTTGTTGAGTCCCCTAGAAAAGAATTAATGATCAAGAAAGAAAAGACAATACCTACAATCAAAACATCAGTCATATTATTACCTCTCCAATTTTTTCTTCAATTCATCAAGTTCTTTCTCAATATCATTCATGCCTTCCATTTTTGCAAATTTCTGCTCGAGAGTTTCCTCTGCTGTGTCTTTATTGAGGTCATTCATTGAAGCCATTCTGTCGATTTTTTCATTTATATCATCAAAGGAATATTTATCAGCATTGTGAAGAGCTTCCTGTGCCTTCCTTTCTTCTTCAACATGTTTTGCTCTTTCTTGAATAGCTTTGTGTTTTGCTTTAGTAGCTTTCAACTTCTCTTCAAGTTTGTTGATATCATCCTTGCTTTCTTTGATGTACTCACCAATGTTTACCAATTCGTTCTCTTTTTTATTGAGATCTTTGATACAATTTTTCTTTTCAATCAGTGCTTCTTTGGCAAGGTCATCCTTACCATTGCTTATTGCCAATACAGCTCTGCTTTCCCAACGGTTTATAGAAGATTTTAATTCATCAGCTTTTTTGATAATTCTCTTTTCCTCTGCCATTTTAGCAGCGCATGCAGTCTTAGATTCAATGATGGTGTCTTCCATCTCTTTGATCATAAGTCTGATCATCTTTTCAGGATCTTCAGCTTTATCTAAAAGTGAGTTTATATTTGAATTAACAATATCCATTACTCTTGAAAATACGTTCATATAGTCACCTCGTTAATTTATTTTTTGTAATACATTAACTATAATGCAAAGATAATGCCAAGAATAATCAAAATCAATATAATTTGTAAAATAGTTTTTTAACTTTATGTTGGTTAACAATTTAACCTTATTAAATTTTTGTACATTGTATCAAGTGGTATATAATCAGGAAACAAAAATAAATAAAAAAGTTGGTATTTTTGCTAATTAATGGTAATATTTACCAAGAGAGGCCATATAGATGGAAGATAGAGAAAATGTAACACCTATTGGTGAAAGTGAGATATTTCTTAAATTCAATGACAAACTCAGTGAGGCTGCTAAAGTCGATAGAAGTATCCTTCTCATCGGAGAGAGAGGTACTGGTAAGGAATTGGCTGCAAGGAAATTGCATTATTTATCAAAGAGATGGGAGCAACCACTCATAACTGTTAACTGTGCTGCACTTCCTCCATCATTAATTGAAACAGAATTGTTTGGACATGAAAAAGGAGCCTTTACAGGTGCCAATGTCTCCAGAAAAGGAAGATTTGAAGAGGCAAATGGTGGAACATTGTTTCTGGACGAGATAGGTCTGATTCCACTTGAAGTTCAAGTTAAGATATTGCGCGTTGTTGAGTATGGTTCATTCTCAAAAGTTGGCTCTTCTGAAGAAATCAATGTTGATGTCAGAATAATTGGAGCAACAAATGCAGATATGAAGCAGCTTGTGAAGGAAGGTAAGTTCAAAGAGGATCTTCTAGATCGTCTGTCTTTTGAAGTTCTATTCTTACCACCACTCAGAACAAGAGGTGAGGACATCATGCTTCTTGCCATGCACTTCGCATCCAGAATGGCTGCAGAGTGTGGTAGAGAGACGGTCCCATCCTTCTCTGATGAGGTAGTGGATCAGCTAGTTAACTACAGATGGCCCGGTAATATAAGAGAGCTTAAGAACGTTGTGGAGAGGGCAGTCTATCGCTCACAGACTGATGAGATATGTGAGATAGAGTTGGATCCTTTCCAAAATCCTTTTGAAATAGATGATGAGATAGAAGAAGCTGATGTTGAAGAGCAATCTGAATCAAATGAAGGCAGTGAGCTCAAAACCATTGGAGAGGAAGATCTTGCGGATTTCAACGAAAATAGAAAGAACTTTGAAATTGAATATCTCAAGAAAGCACTGGAGATTGGAAACAACAGTCAGAGGGAGGCAGCTTTGTTGCTTGGTCTCTCCTATGATCAGCTTAGAGGTCTCTACAGAAAATATAAAAAGTTTCTATAAATAAAACTTGCTACCGAATTCACATTCAGTAGCAAGAAATTTAGAGAGTTTATATTTGCTTGTTATTTTTCTGCTGGGATAAATATTGCAATCAAAAGATAGATTATAGCAATTGGTGCAAACTTTGAGAAAACCAGTGCTAGAATTGCTAACAATCTTACAAATTTAACATCAATCGAAAAATAATTACTTATTCCTTTACATACCCCAAATATCATTCCACGTTTTGATCTTCTGAAGCGTCTTCTAGGGCTGTCATCCATCTCATAATCTCCATAATAGTCCATTAGTTATTTCCTTTGAACTGTATATCTGAATCCTCAACCTTACCATCATCTGTGTTAGGTTCCATTGATTTCTTCAAATCTTCAAGTTCTTTATCAATTTCAGCTTTCATTTCCATGTTTTCAAATTCATCATTCAAATCCTGCTGTTTTATGTTGTTTTCTTCTTCCATCTGTTCAATTTTAGCTTCCAGGTCATTGAAACGTTTTTCAATCTCATCACCATTTGCTTCTTTTAGAGTTTCTTTAACTGCTTGTTTTGTTTTGGCATGATTTGCTCTGTTTACCAAAGAAGCTTTCTTCTCTTTGATCTCACGAAGCTTTTCTGTTAATTCCTGCAAAGATTCATCTTCACTCATCAAGATGCTATCGATGGAGATAACTCTTTCTTTCATCTGTTTGATCTGACTCTTGACTTCTTTCTGTTCAGCGAGAGCTTCTTTAGCCAAATCATCACGACCGTTTTGTACAGCCATCTTGGCTCTATCCAACCATCTCTGTTCTTTCTTGAGTGCATCTTCGATGTCTTTTTCTAAAGATTTCTTTTCAGCTTTTCTAGATCTCATGCTTCTTTTAACTTTGTCTAGAGTGTTTTCAAGATCATTGATCATCAAAGAAATAATTTTCTCTGGATTTTCCATTTTGTCCAATGTGCTGTTTACGTTTGAGTTGATAATGTTTTTGATTCTGTTTAATGTTTTCATTTCTGTATCCTTCACCATATTTTGTGGTAATTTAAATTTTTTGTATTACATCATCTCTATTGCACGAAGTGTGCCAACTTCTCAAAACAAGCTATTTTCTCTATATTTGCTTATAATATGATAAGCAATTGCAAAAAAGTAAAGCCAAAAATGGTAAAAAAACCCTTTGAAAAATATCATATGGTAAAAAATACCATTGCGTTTATATTGTAAAACGTATATTTAATACTTTTAAAAGATGACTCTGTAATATAGTATGTAGATAGAGTATTTTTAGGAGATATAAAGATTATGGGAACATTATATATGGTTGCAACACCTATTGGAAATTTGCAGGATATTACATTGAGAGCTTTAGATATATTGAAGAGTGTTGATATCATTGCATGTGAGGATACACGTCATACCCAGAAGTTATTGAATAACTTTGAAATCAAGAAAAGATTGATTGCAACTCATTCCTATAATGAAGCAGCTTCTGCTAAGGGAATTGTAGATTTGTTGGATTCTGGTAACAACATAGCATTCTGTTCTGATGCTGGAACCCCAGGAGTCAGTGATCCAGGAGCTCGTCTTGCAAATATCGTGAGAAAAGCAGGATTTGATGTGGTTCCACTTCCAGGTGCCAATGCTGCAACCACACTTATCAGTGCTGCAGGTTATGTTGGAAAGACTTTCACATTTGAAGGTTTTCTATCTCCTAAAAGTGGCAGAAGAAAGAAACGTCTTGAGGTTCTTCTTGAAAGAGATGAGGCCTTCATCATATATGAATCTCCATTCAGAGTTCTGAAGACTCTAAAAGAGATTGCAGGTCTTGCTGGAGACAGAATCGTTGTTGTTGGCAGAGAGCTGACAAAGCAATATGAAGAGATCATCAGAGGAACTGCAGATGAGTTGGTTGAGAACTTTGAAAGCAGACAGAGCATAAAGGGCGAGTTCGCTATATGCGTCTGTCCAATTGCAGCTGGAATTGATAAAGACAGTGAGGAAGATGGTAAGTAATGATTACAGTCAAAAAGATATACACACTGAAACCAAGAACACAGGTCAGAAAGGTTTCAACATTATTTTATGAAGCTGCAAGAAACAATCTATCAAAAGAAGAGAGTGATATTGAGTATTTGAAAGAAGTATTCAATGTTCTTTATGGAGATGCTGCAAAATCTGTCATTGATGAAGAGAATTATGCAAGAATAGATAGGTTCAAATCAAAACTTGAACAGGGCTCAACTGACAAAATTCTTTATGAAGATATCTCTCAGATGCTTCTTGCTGTTCTTGGTTCAGAACCTTCTGATTGGGATTTTGTTACCGAACATGGAGAGCTTGATGGAGATAGACGTACAGTTCTTCATCACTCCCTGATTCTTGATAGACTGAGATCACCTTTCAATGTGGGATCTGTTTTCAGATCTTCTGATTCCTTTGGCGTAGATAAAATCATAGTTGTTGAGGGCACAGCCTCTCCAACTCATAAAAGATCAATTCGTACCTCACGAGGTACAACAGAGACTGTTGATTACACTGAAATGAGTGAGGATGACCTCATTGAGGAGCTCAAAAAAACAAAGAGGCCCATATTTGCTCTGGAACTCGGAGGGAAAAACATAAATGAATTTGAATTTCCATCCGATGGCATCGCAGTTATAGGCTCTGAAGAGTTCGGTGTAAGTGATGCTCTTTTAAAACTATGTGATTCATCACTTGGTAGAGTATCGATACCCCTTGCAGGAAGCAAAGGGTCGATAAATGTAAGCGTTGCAACAGGAATAATGCTGCAGGCTTGGTTTGCTAACGAGACTGAAGAGAGATCATCTTAAACAGCTCTTTCAAACTATCATCAACTTCTCTATTCAATGTTCCAATAGGGAAGTTTCCTTTCTTGCCTCTCTCTCCAATGCTTCTTCCAGTCAAGATCTGCATTCCTTCATCAATTGTTGATACAGGATAGATGTGGAACTTACCATCTTTTATTGCATTCTCAACTTCAGGTTCTAAAATCAAATTCTTCACATTCTGAATCGGAATTATTACACCCTGACGACCTGTCAGTCCAAGATGGTTGCAGACTTTGAAGAATCCTTGAATCTTCTCATTGATTCCTCCAACAGGCTGTATTATACCAAGTTGGTTTACAGAACCTGTAACAGCAATTTCCTGTCTTACTGGAATTTCGGCAATAGCAGAGAGCAGTGCATATAATTCAGAAGAAGATGCACTGTCGCCATCAACTTCAGCATAAGACTGCTCAAAAGCAATTCCTGCATAAATTGATAGAGGGAAGGTCCTTGCATAATGCTTTCTGAGATATCCCTCGAGAATGAGAAGCCCCTTATCATGAATCTCACCCGAAAGACCTGCTTCATGCTCGATATTGACTATACCTTCAGAACCAGGTGCAACAGCAGCTGTTATTACGGTTGGAATACCAAAAGATGTGTTTCCTCTGTCCATGATTGCAAGACCATTGACAACACCAACTCTAGTACCCTTGAGAGATATCAACATCTCACCACGTTCTATTTCTTGGGTTATCTTGCTCTCAATCAATGAAGATGTGTAGTTTCTTTCTGCAAGAGTTCTATCTATTATGATTGTGTCTATTTCATCTTTTCCAAGATGATGAGCCCACCAGTTTGCTTCAACCAAAAGGTCTGTCAGCTGAGAGAATTGAGTTGTGAGCTCATTTCTGTGCTCACAGAACCATGAGCTGTGTCTGATTATTCTCTTCTTACCTTCTTCTGTAAGCTTCAGAAGATTGTTTGATTCAATGAATCTATCCAAATAAGCGAGAGTCAGACCAACATTGGCCTCTGTCTTTTCCATCGAGTAATCAAATTGAGCTGAAATCTTGAAGTGCTTCAAGAACTGGTCATCTTTATCACTGAGAAGTGAGTAGACCTCTTCTGAGCCAATCATAACGATCTTAATAGGAAGATGTGGAATGTCGGCTCTTATGTTTCTTTCTTTAAGTATTCCCTTTGAGGTGAACTTTCTATCCTTCAAAGTGAGCTTGTTTGAATCAAGATAACGCTTCAGAGCTTCCCAAAGTCCATCTTCATGAAGCATCTGCTCTGCATAAAGCACAAGAATACCACCAGAAGCCTCCAAAATTGATCCGGCTTTTATTCTTTGATATGGAAGAAGATTAGCATCTTTATCTGTATTCACACCACCAAAAAGTGTTGTGAAGGATGGATTGTTTTCAACTATGAAAGGTCTCTTTTTCGTAAATTGATGATCAATTAGAACATTCACACCGTAGCGCTGTATGATTGCAGGTGTGAGATTGTCTAAATTATGAAGTATATCTTTTTTTATGAAACTCAGATGAGTTGAGATATCAATATCATTGAAAGAATTGTCTATCTCATCTAGGTTCTTGAAGAGTTCATCAGAATTTAAAGGCAAGTTGTTATCAACCATCTTTGTGAGATAGGTAGTGAAATTGTCTATAGCTCTTTTGTATTGATGTGCAGTTCCTTTCTCCAATATCAATACTTTAGGATTATCTGCATTTGTAAAATTGTGCAGGTATGCTATATCCTTGATTTGGGATATGTCCTCTGCTTTTTTACTGGCAACGGATTTGACCGCTGATAATTTACCTGTTCCGCTGTCACCAGAAACAAATACATTGTAACCCCATCTTTCCACATTCAAGCCCATTTCTAAAGCTTTCATAGCTCTAGGCTGACCAATGATTAGACCCTTTTGTAATTCAGGGATTGTAGATGGAATTGAATCAACACTGAAAGATGCATCACTCCAGCTCAATTCTTTAATTTTAATATTGTTATCACTCATGTTTGAAATATAGATAGGTGGTAAAATACTGTCAACTCTAGTATAATGTTTTTTATGAAACTAGACACTTTAATTAAATCTTTAGACGAATTTCTTGATATAAAGAGCTTTGAGGATTTGGACATTTCCTTAAATGGTTTGCAGGTTGGTGGTTTTGATAAAGAAATCAATAGCATTGCTTTTGCTGTTGATGCAAGTCAAAAATCAATTGAGAATGCAATATATGAAAAGCATGCAGATCTTTTGATTGTTCACCATGGTTTGTTTTGGGGAAAACCTCTAGCTATAACAGGTGCACACAAGAAGAAGGTCCAGACTCTATTAGATAATGAATTGAATCTTTATGCAGCACATCTTCCATTGGATGCAAATATGGAATGTGGTCACAATGCAACAATGGCAAGTCGACTGAATCTGAAAAATGTTGAACCTGCTTTTCTCTATCATGGAAAACCTGTTGGAGTTGTTGGCACACTGAAAGAGACTCTGGATATACATCAGATATCTGAAATATTGAAATTTACAAATCCAATATTTTTAGATTTCAATGAAGGTCCAATAAATAAGATTGGTATAGTCAGTGGTGAGGGTGCTCATGATGTTCGTGAGGCCAAGGAAATTGGTTGTGATCTTCTTATAACAGGAGAGCCAAGACACAGTGAGTACATCTGGTGTGAGGAAGAGAAAATCTCTATGTTATGTGGTGGACACTACGAAACAGAGGTATTTGGATTGGTAGAACTTGCATCCATACTTGTAAAGCACTTTGATGTTGCTATAAGCTTTATCAAAAATCCAACAGGATTATAGGGGACTGTTTTGAAAAGATACAAACCATTGATTCTGTCTTTTGCAATTATTGTGATAGATCAGATCTCAAAAACATGGATAGTCAATCATATTGAAGAGAATACCATTGGTTATTCTTTTTTCGGTGGTTTTCTGGATATCATACATGTAACAAACAATGCAGTTGCATTTTCAATGGGGCAGGGGCTCTCATTGAATATCAGAGCTGTTTTATTTATATTGATTCCAATTATTGTTTTGGCTTACATAGCCAAGATAATAGTGAGCAATAAGCGACCAGTAGAACTATCAAACTTTCAGGTTTGGATTTTAGCTGGTTTCTTAGGTGGTGGCGCAGGTAATCTGTTTGACCGTATATTTAGACATTTTGAGGTTGTGGATTTTATGAGCAATAGAGTCTATGGCTTATTTGGTCTTGAACGATGGCCAACTTGGAATTTTGCCGATGCAACAGTGGTTATCTGTGGTATATTGATGTTTATCAGTATCATAGATGAAGAGATAAAAACGAAAAAAAATAAGGAAATAGATCATGAGTAAAACATCAAACTCAATTATATTTATATTGTTAGCGACAGTGGTGAACATCATATTGATGATTGCGCTGTTCTTTGTATGCATTTTTATAGGAAGTCAGCTTTTTGACTTGAACGATGTGAATAGTAACTTGGGACCAATTGTACTTGGTGGTTCTGTTATAATTGCTATGGGTGGAACACTGTTTATTTATTCTAAGTTGATGAAATGGGCAACTGTTAAATTCAAATTAGATGAAAAGTTATCACCATTATTTAAAAGAAAAAGAAAGTAAGCAAAATGAAAAAGTCAGATGTAAATACATACAGTAATTTAAGCTGGTATCCATTCAGCGAGGATCCATTACTTGAACCAAAATGGTACAAGCCTCGTCTGTGTGACCCTGCCTTTTTATTGCCTGAAAATTCACCTGACAATAACTGGCATATCTTTGCACACAATTGGATTGGTATTCAGCACTTTGTTTCAGATAATGGTCTGGATTGGACTGAAAAGAAGATGATTGAACTCAGAGGTCACTCTCCATTCATCTTCCATTCTAAGGGTGTGTGGTATCTGATTTATGAAAAACATGATTCATCTCCTTCATCTTTGAGCTTGAAAGAATTCAGAGAGAACAGATCAGTTAAAGTTACATCCAGTAGAATTGAAATATGCTCAACTACAGATATGGAGTTCTTCAGCAAGCCAACTGTTCTTCTGGAGAGCAGTGATATTCCTTTTGCAAAAACTGAATTGAAGATACCTCGTCTTTCAAGACCACAGGTCTTCTATGATGAAGAGAATGGATACAGATTGTACTTTGGTGCATCACATGTTGAGATGTGTGATACAAAACAGAAGGCAACACTTTATTTTGCAATGGCTCATAGTGATGACTTACTTGGACCTTATAAAATTGAGAATGATGCTCCTCTGTTTGGTCCAGATGCAGATAATGAATATGCCAATCTAGCTGTTGGTGGAATAAGAGTCATTCCAGTAAAAGATGGATATGTTGGATTTGAATGCGCATTTGGATGGGATCCTGAGAACAACAGAAGCATCAGCAATCTGATTCAAATTGAGTCTAAAGATGGGATTAACTGGACTCAGTCAAAAAGAAAACCCCTTATTTCATTACCAGAAGATGGATGGGCCTCTCGCTACATAACCAGCTGCGATGTTCAGTACATGGAAGATGATTACTGCTATTACTGTTATTTTTCAGGAAATGCAAAGAAGAGGATATGGAAGTTCCCAATATATTATATAAAAGAATCTCTTGGTCTTCTGTTGGGTAAGGACCCAACTCCTAGAAAAGTATTTGAATAAAATGAAGCCTTCAAAATTTTGATTTTGAAGGCTTGTTTTTGCTATACATCTAAATTATTTTGAAACTGGAATTGTTTTTGTTCTTGCGCTTGTTGATCTCTTCTTTATCCGCTCTCTCGAGTTCTTTTCTTGTAGAAAGAACAATGTTGTTCAAGTTCTTACCTGCTAGAAATTGTTTGACAGCCATCTGAGCTTCTTCTGAACCTTTTGTCTTTGGGAAGGTCGCAAATCCATGATAGGATCCTTCAACTTCCAAATATTTTACAGGAGTATCTGCTGATGCAAGAGCATCGGCATAAAGAAGACCATCATCTCTCAGAGGATCAAGTTCTGCTCCTATGATCAATGTTTTCGGCAATCTTGAGTGGTCTTTTGCAAGAAGTGGTGAGAACATTGGATCTAAAATATCCTTTGGCTCATTCATGTATTGATTTACATAATAAGCAATCTCACTTTTATCCAGTGTCACTGTAGTTGTGTATTTTTCATAGCTGTTTGTTCTCATTCTTGCATCTGTGATTGGGTACAATAGAATCTGGCCAGCGACATTTGGTCCTTTTCTGTCTCTTGCCATTCTTGAAACGCCAGCACATAGGTTTCCACCAGCACCATCACCCATCAGATATATTCTATCGGGATCAACTCGCCAATAACGAGTACCGGCATTTGCCCATTCAAGAGTGCAGTAGCAATCTTCAATTGCAGTTGGGAATTTGTATCTAGGTGCCAAACGATAATCAACAAAGAGAATTCTTGCTCCAGTAGCAGCCGACAATCTCTTGCAGTAATATGAGTAGAGTTCAATGTTTCCCCAGACCCAACCACCACCGTGGAAGAACAGAATGAGTGGAGCAAGACAACCAGGATCATTTTTGGTTTCATCTTCGAAAAGATAACCTGTAACAGCTCCATCAGAGACAGGAATGATGAATGTCTTCTGACTGATTTTGCCTGTATGTTTTTTAAGTTCTCTCTTCAACCATCTGTTTTTTAGAATTGCTGAATCATTGATTTCATCCAATTGATTTTGAGTCAATTGGTTCAATTCTTCAGTGTTTTTAAACGTAGTTGTAAGTTTTAAATAGTTTAAGAACTTTTTCTCTGTGGCATCTTTACTCATAAGTTTTATATTACTTAATCGTTATATGTAAATCAAGTAAATAATTGGACAAATCTTATTAAATGAGTAATAAAGTGTTGCATCTTGTATTTATATGTCGTTAAAAATGCCATTATTATTTATCACAATTTCTTATATTTTTTAACTTATTCAATCTTATTACAGCTCAGACAAATAATGAGAAATTTTATAATTTGAACGATATAAAGGTTACTAAAAGAGCAACAGTGAATCCAAATCAAAGATATGATCAAACAAAATTTAGAATAAATCATTTTTTTATTGCATTGTTATTTTATAAACTCTTATACTAGCTATTATGAATAGAGTTGAATTAATAAAAACAGAAACTGTTGGATCTTTGTTTAAAGAACATTTGAGCAATGAAATCCCAGATGAATATTACTTTCGAAACAAACAGGTTCAAAAAAAGAACTGGAGAGCTGTTACTGAGAAAGAAAAGATCATATTGAAAGAAAATGGAAATATAATAGAGAACTATGATACCTTCTTTGTATCAGATGTATTTGATGCAAAATTGATCAGAAGATCCAATTTTTATGGATTGGTCAGAATAGGAGCCATTTCCTCTGAAAATCTTAGATTCCATGATTTGGAACTTCCCCAAGGTATTGTGAACAGCACAATCATCAACTGCGATATTGGCGATAACTGTGCAATTCATAACTGTGCCTACATCAGTCATTACATAATTGAAGACAGAGTCATCCTTCATAACAATGATGAGATGCAGAGTACAAACCATGCTAAGTTTGGTGTTGGTATCATTAAAGAGGGTGAGGATGAAGATGTAAGAGTTAAAATATCAATAATGAATGAAGCAGAAGGAAGAGCTGTTCATCCATTTGTTGATATGACTCTAGCTGATGCCTGGCTCTGGGGCAGTTACCGAGGTGATCTTGCTTTCATGTACAAGCTTGATCAATTTACAAAAGATACCATGGATTTCAGAAGAGGCTATTATGGAACGATTGGTCAGGAATGTGTTATCAAGAGCACAAAGACAATAAAAGATGTTAACTTTGGCCACTGTGCATACGTCAAAGGTGCAAACAAACTCAAGAACCTCACAATAAAATCATCAGAGTTGATGGAAACTCAAATTGGTGAGGGTGTTGAGATGGTAAATGGAATAGTTGGACAGGGCTGTCATATATTCTACGGCTGCAAAGCAGTTAGATTTGTCATGATGGATATGTCAAACCTGAAATACGGTGCACGTCTTATTAACTCAATACTTGGAGAGAACTCAACAGTAAGTTGCTGTGAGCTTTTGAACAACCTGGTATTTGCGGGACATGAGCAGCATCACAACAATTCCTTCTTGATTGCATCAAATATTCAAGGTCTTTCAAACATGGCTGCTGGTGCAAATATTGGATCAAACCACAACTCACGTGGTGCAGATGGTGAGATAGTGGCAGAGAGAGGTTTCTGGCCAGCACTATCAAGTACATTGAAACACAACTGTAAATTTGCATCATATACTCTGACAGCCAAAGGTAATTATCCTGTGGAGTTGAATTTGAAGTTCCCTTTTGCTCTTCTGAGCTGTGAGAATGATCAGAGACTTGTTATGCCAGCATATTGGTGGATGTACAATCTATATGCACTTGAAAGAAATAGCTACAAGGTAAAAGTAAGAGACAAGAGAAAGGTAATCAATCAGATAGTGAACAGCGCTTATTTGGCTCCTGATACCGCTCTTGAGATCTTGGAAGCAAGAAAAACTCTTCGTTATCTTGTTGCAAAAGCTTGGTTGAAAGGCAGGAAGGATGAGGCATCATACTCAACAGATGAGATGATTCAGCAGCTGGGGCAGGATCTTCTTCACGGAGACCAGGTTCTGGTAGATTCTCTTGAGGTTGTAAGTAACGATATTGAAAATTCCAATAAGCCTGTACTCATCTCAAAATCATACAACGCTTATAAAGCTTATGGTGAGATGCTGATTTATTATGGTGCAAGAACCATTGCAGAGTGGGTAGATAAAACAGGCATGAGCTTGAGAGAGATTCAAAAAGAAGTTCCATCATCATTACAATCATGGACAAATCTTGGAGGACAGCTTGTTCCTGAGAGAAAAATTGATAAAATGAGAGCAGATGTAGCATCTGGGAAGATAAAGAGTTGGGATGAGATGCACTCTCTGTACAAACAGTGGGGAGAGGAATTCGAAAAGGACCAGCTTTCAAATGCTTTAGGCATCCTTAAGAAATTGTTGAAG
>JALNVT010000036.1 GCA_023231265.1 Sphaerochaetaceae bacterium | reverse complement strand
TAAATTTGGCAATAGACACTTTTGGGCGGAAGGCTATTATGTTTCCACTGTTGGTCTGAATGAAGCTACAATTAAGAAGTATATTAGAGAGCAAGAGCAACATAATATAGCATTAGATAAGTTGAGTGTGAAGTAATATGAAAATCCTTTTACAACAGCTGGTAAAAAAAAGAAATAGCCACAGAGCAAACCACCCTTTTGAAGGGTGGTCATGATTATCATTTATTTTATTAAATATTTGATATTGATGCAGATGCTTAAAACGGCACTTACTTATGATTTGTTCTTAGCATACTGCAAACTTTGTTAATTGCAGTTAGATATGCTATGAGGCTTGTTTATGTGTGATATAGAGGTGCTTCAGCTGCATTTAAAGAAGGTATGCTAATAAAGTTTTGATTTTGGTTGATCTGATTTGAATGGACTTCAATTTATATGCTTTATCGATGGTTAAAAAATAAAATATATAAAGGATATAAAAAAACTCTTCAAATTAATGAAGAGTTTATGTAATACGCCAGATAGGAGTCGAACCTATGACCTACTGCTTAGAAGGCAGTTGCTCTATCCAGCTGAGCTACTAGCGCATTGTCAGAAAGCGTCTTGCTCACTGCGATTGTTTTTATACGACTTTCTACGATTATATGCAAGTAGGTTTTGAAAAAAAGATGAAAAAAATTCAAATTTTAGCGTTTATTTGCAGAATTTCTAATTTTGGCTTCAATTTCGAGTGAAAATAGAAAAAGTATAAAACTTAAAAATTGGTGATTATTTTTAATAAAACAATTTCACTTTTTTTAGCATTAATTTTTTATGAAGAGTTCTTCAATAAAATGGTATTGTTTATCTCAGCGTATGAACATATTTTTTGTCCAAAGTATTTTTGTTTTATGTAGAAGTTTTGATTGTTTTGTTGATTGTGAAATAGCAATGAGAGATTTTCTCATGAAATTTTATGAATATATGATTAAAGATTTCTTTTACATTTACGCAATGAGGTCTGAAAGTGATTTTAATAATTTATAAACCCCATAGGTCGTCATCATCATATGACTTTTGAAAATTGATGATTGTCACTGATAAAAATTGTAAAGTGATGTGCGATGCAATTTTTAATTGATCTGAAAATTTTTTATTTACAAACGAATTTATTCGGTCTCAGATAACAGAGTCCTGTAAAAGCATAAAGAGTTTTCAAGATTTTTTGTTTTTCCAAAAAGTGTAAAAAAAACTCTCCAAATTAATGAAGAGTTTATGTAATACGCCAGATAGGAGTCGAACCTATGACCTACTGCTTAGAAGGCAGTTGCTCTATCCAGCTGAGCTACTAGCGCATTAGAAACTAGCAAATAAGTTATGTGCTAATCACGTTGATTTTTATACAATATTTTTGAATTCCTTGCAAGTATAAATTGAAAAAAATTTCATTTTTTACTAAATAAATTTTTAGTAGAATTTTCTGCTTAATATTTCAGTAGGCTTTTTTGAAGCAAAACCTTATGGTTGTTACCCATTTCAGCATTGGCAACTTCTAGATATTTCCCGTCTGATTTGAATTTACCGATTGCCATTTTGTCTCCACCATATACTTTTGCATAAAGAATGTTGTCTTTTATCTCATAATCCCAAGATACAGTTTGTTTTTCTAGTTCATCTCTGATGATCAATTTATCACTGGTGATTGAATAGGTGAATTCTCCAATGACTTTTTCAACTTGAGTTGGGTCATTTTTAAATAGGTTTTGCATTATATTATATGAAAAATCCCAACTGCTACTATTTTTATCAATGTTTCTGCTTTCAAGATATGAAACAATGTAAAAATTAATGGTTTCATCACTTATATAATAAGTGCCAATATAGGGATTGTCTTGTGATTGATCTGTTAAATAGCTGTAAGTACCATCTTCGTTGAGTTGGATTCTCTTTCCTTCATCTGTTGTGGCATATGAATGAAATCCTGTACTGGCTATAATTGCACTTGTTATACAGAATGTTAACAAACTGGTAATCAATGTTTTTTTCATGAATGACTCCTTCTTAGATAATTCTAAGAAAATAAATTTTAATGCTTGTATATATTTCTTGTTTAATTAATAGGATATTGGAATTATTAAAAAAATAAAACTAAAATACATAAGAAAAGCACTCTTTATTAAAAAGAGTGCTTATCGGGATGAGAGGACTCGAACCTCCGATATCCTGCTCCCAAAGCAGGCGCCATAGCCGCTAGGCGACATCCCGTAACTTGACTGAGAATAACAAATCTCAGTTCTTTATGCAATAGTAATATTAAAAAACTTTTATATTTATTTAGTATTTTAAAGACCAAATAAAATATGCAATTGAATTATAAAAAATACAAATCACATAAAAAAAAGACTGGCAATTACAGACAATCTTTATTCGGGATGAGAGGACTCGAACCTCCGATATCCTGCTCCCAAAGCAGGCGCCATAGCCGCTAGGCGACATCCCGTTAACGAAATTGAGATTAACAAATACTAAAGTTTTTTGCAAGTAGTTTTTTAAAAATAAAAACAAAATTTTAAAGTACTTATTGTAGTCGGGATGAGAGGACTCGAACCTCCGATATCCTGCTCCCAAAGCAGGCGCCATAGCCGCTAGGCGACATCCCGTAACGAAAGTGAGAATAACACTTGTAACGAGTTACGTCTACTCTTATACTGTAAAAAAATCACTTTTTTGAGGAAAATATGAATGAAAAAGAAAGAATTTTAGAGATATATAGGATTTTAGATGAAAATTCACCTGCCAACATAACATTTTTGGATAAAAAAGACCCTTTTCAGTTTTTAATCTCTGTCATATTGAGTGCACAATGCACTGATAAGATGGTTAATCTTGTAACTAATGAACTTTTTTTAAAGTATCCTACAGCTCATGATCTATCAGTTGCAGATTATAATGAAGTATGCGACATAATAAAAAGAACTGGTTTTTATAGGAATAAAGCAAGAAATATAATTGAATGTTCTAAGGCGTTGGATGGAAAAGACGTTCCATCTGAAATAGATGAACTTATCAAACTTCCAGGAGTTGGAAGAAAGACAGCAAACTGTGTAATTGGCGATATATACAATAGGGGGGCTGTTATTGTTGATACTCATTTCAAACGTGTTGTAAATCGACTTGAAATAGTGAATGAGAAAGACCCTACAAAAATAGAAATGCTCATAAGAAGTAAGCTTGAAGATAAGTATCTATATCGGTTCTCCATGACAGCCAATCTGCATGGTAGAAATATCTGCCATGCAAGAAAGCCTGAATGTGATAAATGTCTTTTGTTTAAACTGTGTCCTTTTGGAGATGGCGATAATCAAGAAGAGACCAAGTGATGCCAAGTTCTGTTGAATTGATTTTCAATAGCTCCAGTCTTATATCACTTATAAGGTAGGGCGTTTTTAAGTTATAAGAGGATGGATTCATTTTGTAATCAGATGCAAGATATATCATAGGTAAAAGATTGTTTGCTGTAGCAGCTTTAATTGGAAAATAGATGTTATCATCAAAAGAGTTCAAATAACGTTCATCTTTTATATTTATTAACGAAGATGATAATAAATCCAAATCATCAGTCAATCCATAATGAAGGATGCTATCTTTAATCCTAACTCTTTTATCTATCTCTATAATAGATTTAGGATATTCAATTGTTGGAGGCAATTTGTCCTCTTTAAAAATTCCAACAATCAAGCACTCGTCAAAAATTTTAAAAGTTGGATTGCCTTCTTTTTTAAATCCCCTGCCGCGACTTTTGTTTATTTCTTTATATAAATCTTGGTTAAGTTTTATTGTTAGTAGATTGAATTCACTGTTTTTCATACCTCAATCATAATGATAGAAATATATGCAATCAATATAATATTGGGTATAATTATGCTTTTTTAATGTTAAGTAAAAAAAAAGACAAAAAGTTACTCTCATTTTCAATTATCTATAGAATAAAATAGAAAGATTCGTTATGATAATATCGCGTTGAAAATTAAGAGAAATATCAGTTATTATCAATATTTTAATTAAAAATATATGTGCATATGCCTTTTAGGTATTTACACAAGCTAAATAATTTGGTATTTTGCATAGAGTTGTAACACACTTAATGTTCGTTCCTTGCTCAATGCTCACGGGTTTTATCCCCGATCAAGGACCATCTTGTTTGTAACAACGTTAGAAAAACAATATTTTTTTTTGAAGGTGGATATAGTATGGCTCGTAGATGTGAGATTTGCGGTAAGGGAACTATTGCAGGCAATAACGTTCCTAGAAAAGGTCAGGCAAAGAAGAAGGGCGGTGTTGGACAACACATCGGCGTTAAGACCAAACGTGTTTTCCGTCCTAATCTTGTGACTGTCAAAACTACAGTTAATGGTACTCCTAGTACCATCAAAGTATGTACACGTTGCCTTCGCAGTGGTGCAGTAGATAATCTCTAAACTTGAATAGAGACAACTAACTTTGAATAGCAAAAAGAGCCCCCATGGGCTCTTTTTCGTATATATTGGAATAATGTTCACTATTGTGTTCAATATACTAAACCTTAAAGGGCGGTTAAATGAAAGAAGTTCAAATTCATTCCTTAGAGGGAGAGATGCTTTTTTACCAGGAAGGATGTGAGAGACTGTATGAAGTTGTTAAATCTTCAGTTTCTTCTGTTCTAGTCATCTCTTCAGATAAGGATAAATTCTTAGATACTAAGAGTTTGATTGAGAGTGCAAAAGCACATGATGAGAAAGTATGGATTGAATTGGAGAATTGTGAAGACTCCATCAATACTTTAATAGCAAAGGAATTCAGTGATGGAAGGAGAGCTGGATTACTTGACCTTGTCAGACGCGGTTTTACAAATATAGAAGATATATTGAAAGCTGTTTGGCTTGTTCAGGATACATCATATGGAACAATTGGTTATTTAGATTATCTAGTTGGCACTTGGGTTGTGAATATTGCTCAAGAATTGTTGCAAAAACATAATACAAAATCTAAAATAGTCAATTATGTAGATGCAATAAATCTTACAGATATTGAAGAAGGTGCAATTATTTTGGTGAATGCTCCTATTCATAAAAATAAAATTAGCTTCGATAGTGAGATAGGAGCAGCAAGAATAGCTGTAAACCTAAATGCGAGTAGCATGACTTTTTGGAATAACAAATCATTACTGAGGACTGCGGATATAAGTGAAGTACCAAGTGCGACTGTAATTGAGAAACTAAGTTTCAACGAAGCTACTGAACTATCATATTTTGGTTCTGATGTAATAAACCCAAAAGCAATCAAAATTGCACTCAATGAATCAATTCCAGTTAAAATAAAATGCTGGAAAGATTTCAATAACAGTGGAACAAAAGTAGTCATGGATGAAGACGTTAAAGATGATAAGCAGACTGTAAAAGGTTTTTCAGTAATTCATAATATATCTTTAATTAATATTGAAGGTGCTGGACTCAGTGGACAAGTTGGATTTTCTTCAACATTGTTCAACTGCATGAAGATGCAAGAAATATCAGTAATTCTATACTCTCAAGCTTCAAGCGAATATTCAATATCCATAGCTGTTCATACTTTACAGGCTTCCGTTGCTATTGAAGCAATTGAAGAAACCTTTAAAGATGAATTGGAGAGCGGAATAATCAGCAGCATTCAAAGATTTGATGACATGGCAATAATCGCTGCTGTTGGAAATAAAATGGCAGGAAGAAAAGGTGTTGCAGGTACATTCTTCAGATCACTTGGAAGAGCAGGCATCAATGTAAAAGCTATTGCACAGGGCTCAAGTGAGAGAAATCTCAGTGCTGTTATCAATGGAAATGAAAGTAGGAGAGCTTTGAGAGCTCTTCATGCAGCTTTCTTTTTATCAAGACAAGCACTTTCTGTTGGCTTGATTGGACCTGGTAACATCGGTGGAACATTATTGGACCAGATCAAAACTGAAAAAGATAGACTTAAGAACAAGTTTGACCTTGATATAAGAATCAGAGCTATTGCCAGCAGCAAGAAGATGCTTTTATCAGAGGATGGAATTGATCTCGATAATTGGCAGGACCTTTTTGAAAAAGAAGCTGTGGATTGTGATCTTGATTTGTTTGCAAAACATGTAGGAGCTACATATTTCCCTCATCGTGCAATCATTGATTGTACTTCAAGTTCATATATTGCTTCTAAATATGTTGATTGGCTTGAGAATATGGGATGTCATGTTATAACTCCAAATAAGAAAGCTGGAACAGCAGAATACTGTGAATATGAAAAACTATTTGATACCTGTCTCAAAACAGGTCGAAGATTCTTCTATGAAACAACAGTTGGCGCTGGACTTCCTGTAATCGGAACTTTGAAAGATTTGGTTCAAACTGGTGACAATGTTAGAACAATAGAAGGTGTGGTATCAGGTACACTTGCTTGGTTGTTCAATAACTATGATGGGAAAGTTCCTTTCAGTGAACTTGTTATGAATGCTAAAAACATGGGGTACACAGAACCAGATCCTCGTGATGATCTATCAGGAATGGATGTTGCAAGAAAAACTGTTATTCTGGCAAGAGAGCTTGGTTATAAAGTTGAGGTATCTGATTTAGATATTGAAAGCTTGGTTCCAAAAGAGCTAGCAAAACTACCTATTGATGAATTTCTTAGAAATTTAACACAGTTAGATGATGCGATGTTAAAACGCTATAATGATGCTAAAAATGAAGACAAACGTCTATGTTACGTTGGTAAGGTGGATGAAAATGGTAAATGTAGTGTTGCTTTAACAGCTTATCCAATGGAGCATCCTTTCTCCCAGGCAAGTGGTACAGATAATGTTATCTGCTTCACTACTGATAGATATTTAGAACAACCTCTGGTCATCAAAGGCCCTGGAGCAGGTAGAGAGGTAACAGCTGGCGGAGTATTTTCCGATATATTAAGATTATCAGCATATTTAGGTGCAAGATTATAGGAGAGATATTAGTATGAATTTTGTTTCAACAAGAAGATTGGTAAAACCTTTAACTGCCAGTGAAGCTATTTTAAAAGGTTTAGCAGATGATGGTGGTCTATATGTACCAGAAGAATTTCCTTCTCTGGCACATCTAAACATCAACAACATATCAAATTACCCAGAGATGGCATTTGAAGTGTTGGCACCGTTTTTTGATAAAGATAAATTTCTAAAAACTGACGATGTTGCTGAAATATGTATGGATGCATTTAATTTTCCAGTTCCTTTGGTCCAAAACAATGGAAAAGAGACAACATTGGAACTATTCCATGGTCCTACTGCTGCTTTCAAAGATTTTGGTGCAAGATTTCTTGCTTCAACGATGGAGAAATTAATTGAAAAGCAGAACAGAAAATTAACTATTTTAGTTGCAACCAGTGGTGATACAGGTGGTGCAGTTGCTGCAGCATTTCATGGCAAAAAGGGAATAAATGTTAAAGTTTTGTATCCAAAGGGTAGAGTATCTCAAAGACAGCAAAAACAACTTACTGTATGGGGAGACAATATTTCAGCATATGAAGTTGATGGTACATTTGATGATTGTCAGAAGATGGTTAAAGATGCATTCATGGATAAGGAATTAAGTGAAAAATGGGGACTATCAAGTGCAAACTCAATAAATCTTGGTCGTTTGCTTCCTCAAAGTGTTTATTATGTTTATTCATCTTACTTATATAAACAATTGTATGGAGAAAATCCTAATTTTATCATTCCGTCAGGAAATGTTGGAAACAGTTGTGGTGCTTATTGGGCATTTACCATGGGCTCTCCTATAGAAAGTATATCTTTAGCTGTAAATGCAAACAGAACAATCCCTGATTATATTGAATCAGGTAAATATGAACCAAGACAGAGCATTGCAACTCTTGCTAATGCAATGGACGTAGGTGCTCCTTCAAATATGGAAAGATTGTTTGATTTGTACAGTGATATTGATGTTTTCAGAGATTTTGTAAAGTCTTGGAGTGTGGATGATGAGACAATCAAAAGAACTATTAAAGAAACATACGATATGGAAAAATATATTATTTGCCCTCATACAGCATGTGCAGAGAGAGTGAGAAAAGACCATTTTGAAGGAAAACCTTCTATTGTTGTTTCAACAGCTCATCCTGCAAAGTTTGAAACAATTGTTGAACCTTTAATAAAAACTACTGTTGAAGTTCCAGAAAATCTAAAGGTACTTTTGAATAAAGAAAGTAATTTTATAAGTGTTGGAACTGATTATCATGATATTTTCTAATTGATAATTGCTAAGAATAGATATAAAAGAGCTACTGCAGATTCATTTGAGATTCTGCAGTAGCTCTTGTTGTTTAGAACCAAATATTAAGTTTCTTTAAAATTTGTAGTCCTGGAGTTCTAAATTATAGTCACTATCATCATTCATATAGATATTTGGAAAGCTGTCTCATAGACAGACCAAAACTATCGGCATAAATTTCTAATGTCGAGCATAACATAATGGATTGACTGTTTTGACTCTCTCTTTTGCTAATATTCGATTTATCAAAACCTGTTTTTGTTGCA
This sequence comes from Sphaerochaetaceae bacterium, assembly GCA_023231265.1. Taxonomy (GTDB): domain Bacteria; phylum Spirochaetota; class Spirochaetia; order Sphaerochaetales; family Sphaerochaetaceae; genus Pleomorphochaeta. The sequence continues at coordinate 7,364 of JALNVT010000036.1, read as the reverse complement.
AGTTTGCCTTCTGTAATATTATTGATTGTTCTTTTTTTTCTAAGTTTTGAGCTCAATTCTTGAGGAGAAAGATTTTGCTTTTGAATGCAATAGTCCAGTTTGACCTTACTTGTATAACCTTCAAGATGATCTGATATAATGTAAAAACTAGGAACTGAGATATGTATTACATTACATATCTTTTCAATAGTTGTATATTTTGGATTCCATGTATCATCTGCATGTCTTACCAAACTTTCTGAGATTGATGCAGCTAGAGCAAATTCTTTAACATTTAAATTCGATAAATCTATAATATATTTCAATGCTTTATAATAATTAACTGCAGTTTTGTTTTTTCCTTTCATTTTTTAAATCCTTTGCAATTTTGTTATTTTAGAATTTAGAAATATTGATTATTTTTAATAGTAAATTAAATGTTTATCTTTTTTGTAGATCCTTTTCATTTGAATATATACCTCCTTTCGTTATAAGTAATTATAACATGTTGTTTTATATTCATAAAGTAATTTTAATTCTTGATTCCGGAATAAAAGTAAAGAAAAACATGTTTAAATTGGTCTTTTTTGATTCAAGAAAATAACAATTTTTGTGTATAAAATTGAGCTTAAGGTAACACAATGTATATAAATGTATATCATTTAAATTTTATAGAGATTTTTCCAGATTTCAGAAAGGAAATAAATGAAAAAAAGTGTTGGTAAGTAATGCAAAAAAAAAGTCCTTTATCCGCGATATGCAAATAAAGGATGTTTTTTTTTAAAAATTAAGTTATTAGGCTATGCAGCAAGTAGGTAGATCTCTGACAGATAAAACCGTTGCAGAATTATCTCCGAAAATTAAATTCATCTCACTTACATACTTTTTGAGTTTGCCCATTGGTACGTAAGCTTGGATTGTACCCGCAAAACCGCCACCATGCACTCTGCATGCTCCCTCTCCATCAAGTATTTCCTCACTCATAGCAAGTGCCAGAGGGAGACCTTGGAAAGATGTCTCTGCATATAAGTTTTGAAGATAACAGAAAGAAGATCTTCCGCACTCATTGATAAGTTTTAAATATTTATCAAATTCATTATTATCAATTGAATCAACAAGCTCATCAACTCTTTCATTCTCATTGAAGAAATGGAATGCTCTCAAAAGAGCTCTGTCGTTCTTTAGAGATGATCTAAGGGAAGGTAAGGCTTTTTGGAATTGTTCCTTGCTTATCTCTCTTAAATATGTCTTTCCAAAATATGATGCGACTTCATTCATTTCTTTAGGAATTGATGAATAATGAGAAGTTAGATTTGCATGATCACCTTTTGTATCTACAATTACCAGAGCATAACCCTCTTTGTCAAAAGAAATATGCTTGTTAATAACTTTTGGATGGCTCTTGTCTTTAAAATCGATGGCCACTATTCCGCCTTTCGCACATGCAATTTGATCCATCAATCCACTTGGTTTACCATAATAAACATTTTCAGCAAACTGTGAAATTATAGACAGTTCTACAGGATCAAGTTTGTCATCATTATAAAGGTGGTTGAAAATAGTTGCACACAAAATTTCAATTGCAGCAGATGATGATAAACCACTTCCTTTCAAGACATTAGTTGTTGTATTTGCGTTGAAACCACCAACAGTAAGGCCTCTATCTTTGAACGCTCTTGCAATTCCTCGAATGAGTGAATCAGTGGTGTTCTCTTCAGAATCAACCTTTTCAAGATTAGATAAATTTACTTCAACAGCAGGAAAACCCTCACTGATCAAAGTAACAATATTATCATCAGTTGAGTTAACAGCTCCAACGGTATCCAGTGAGATAGTGCAGGCTAGAACCTTTCCGAGGTTATGGTCAGTATGATTTCCACCAAGTTCAGATCTACCAGCTGTAGAGAACAGGCAAGCACTATCTTCTTTGAAAAGCTCAGTGTGCATGTTCATCAATTTAGTAAAACGTTCATCCATATCCTTTTCTTCATAGAAACAACCATAAAGTTTTGGATAGACGTCATGTAATTTTCCTTCTTTTATTCCTTTTGCATTTATCATCTACTAGTCCTCCATGGTATCTAAATAGTGAACATCACTTAGCTCTCTGAGATTCTTAGCAGCTGTTTCTGCAGTGATATCTCTTTGAGGCATAGCCAATAGTTCATATCCTACCATAAATTTCTTAACAGAAGCTGATCTAAGTAGTGGTGGATAATAGTGGAAATGCATCATACATCCTTCATATTTATTACCATCTGTTGGCCTTTGGTGAATTCCCATTGAATAAGGGAAGCTTGTTTTGAATAAATTATCGTATTTAATTCCTAAAGCTTTCATTACTTTTGCAAGACTCTTGCTTTCATCTTCTGTCAATTCATCAATGCTTCTAATTTCCCTTTTCACAGGAAGAATCATTGCTTCATAAGGCCAAACTGCCCAGAATGGAACAACAGCAATGAAATGTTCATCTGCAACGATAATTCTTTCTTTTGCTTCAACTTCATATTTTGCATAATCAAGTAGCATAGCAGATCCATATTCTTGTTTATATGACATCTGATTTTTGCATTCTGTAACTGAGATTTCAGGAATAACTTCCTCACTCCAGATCTGTCCATGTGGGTGTGGATTTGAACAACCCATGACTGAACCACGATTTTCAAATATCTGAACATGCTTGATGTAGTCGATATCACCTAATTCAATATACTGTTCCTGCCAAACTTTAATAATTTTCTCAATACCTTCAACACTCATTCGTGAGATTGTTAGATCATGACGAGGTGAGAAACAGATTACTCTGCATATCCCTCTTTCTCCTTTAGCCTGCAACATACCATTGGGACCTTTTGCAAAACTTTCATTTGAACCTTCAGGAAGTATTGCTGAGAAATCGTTCTGGAAAACATAAGTTGATTCATATTTTGGATTGGTTACACCTGAAGTTCTTTTGTTACCTGCACAAAGATAGCATTTTTCATCATAATGTGGTCTATCATCTTTTTGAGGTTCTTCAACCTGGCCCTGCCAAGGTCTTTTTGCTCTATGAGGTGAACATTTAACCCATTCTCCAGTTAGAGGGTTAAAACGATTGTGAGTGTTATTTTCTATATCTAACATAACATACTCCTTAAGTTAAATTTCTGCATAATCCCTATTGATTTGTACACGTGTACATACTATAATGGTTTTATTGGCATGTCAATAGAAAAAGGAGCATTTTATGAGAGTTAACCGAGATCAAGTTGCAAAGAAAGCACGAGTGAGTAGTGCAACTGTAAGCAGAGTATTTAACTCTCCATCAAGTGTGTCCAAGAATCTGAGGGATGCTGTATACAATGCATCAAAAGACCTTGGATATGTTCCCAATAAAAATGCTGCTCAACTTCGAAGATCAGGAACAGGCATAATATGCGTGGTTGAAGTTGATAAAACAAACCGTTCTTATTATTGGGGATCATTAAGCATGTTTGACTGGTTTTATGGACAAGCTATGAGGGGTCTTCACAGTGCAATCGAGAACACCTCATATCAATTACATTTTTCGAAAATCTCCTCAAAAAAAGAACTTGATATTATTGCTTCTAACTGTGATGGAATAATTGGCTATGATATTGACGAGAAAGATGAAGAATCTTTCTTTGAAGGTATAGAAGTACCTTACGTATTGGCACATCATATACTGCCAAGTGAATCTTTCTATCATATCTCAACAGATAACAGACGGGGTGGGGAGATTCAAGGAGAATATCTAAAGAAAATGGACTGCAAGAGACCTGTATATATAACAGGTTATGTAAATAAGGTAATGGCACATAAAGAGAGACTTGAAGGAATCAAGAGTGTTTATCCTGATATTCATGTTATTGAGGTCCCTTTTATAGATAAACAAAAACTTGGAGTAGAAATTCTAAATATCAAACACGCATTTGAGCAAAAAAAATATGATAGCATAGCAGCGGTCAATGATTTCACCTTAACTCAGGTTCTTCTGGAAATTCAAGGCAACTTTCCTGCGATAGGCTATGATGCTGCACCATTCACCAGTTTCTTACAGCGAAAAGTGGCTTCAATTAATTTGAATATTGAACAAATTTATTTTGTTGCGCTATGCAATTTGATAGAATATATAAATGGAGGTTCCATGGAATCTAAGACAATAAAACCTCAACTTATAATTGAGAATTAGATTTCAAAACCTTCATCACTTCATGAAGCTTTATTAAATTAAGCATTATATGTTTCTTGAATTCAATCAGAACTGAAACTTCAATGCAGCTCTCTATTAAGGAATTGATGTCGTCCTCCAACCAATCCACTAAAATTCTAAAAGAATGATGTGCTATATTGTACTCCTCATTGCCATGCAAGATATTTATTATCTCCTTCTTTGTATATAGAAGAGGATGAAACAGCAGAAGTCTTATAAGAACATCAAGACCATCAATACTTAGATTAAGAGAATTACTGCATTTATCACATCCACTGCAACTTTTGATGCTCTCTCCCATGTATGAACAGAGTCCAGTTCTGATACATCTATCAGATTGATAGATATTCAAAAGAGCCGCATCATCTGATGCATTCTTTCTTAAAAAGGCTTTTATTTCAGATGATCCAAAAAGTACTATTGAATGTGAAATCTGTCCATCTCTTCCACCTCTTCCACTTTCTTGAAGAAAGGATAAAACATTTGTATTTACTATGCTGTAATGAATGACACATCTGATGTTGCTCTTATCCATCCCAAGTCCGAAAGCAATGGTGGAAAAAAGTACCGCACTGTCACTTGCAAAAAAGCTTTCTTCAATTCTCTTCTTCTCCAGCTTGCTCAATCCTGCATGATAATAAAAAGAATCTATGTCCTCTACATGTTCTTTGAATTTATGGTAGGTAATTCTGGTATCATTTCGACTTTTGCAAAATACAATAGCTGGCCTCAGTGATGGATTTAAAAGAATCTTGTACAGCTCTCTGTCCTTAGAAAAACTGTATCTAAGATGGTACAGGACATTCTCTCTGTCGACACCTCCTCTTATTATATGATAGTTCTCATAAAAGAAAAGATATTTTGATAGAGCCTTTAAAGTTTTGGAATCTGCTGTTGCAGTGAATGCAAGAATTTGTTTTATATGAAGAGTTTGAATCTGCTTTCCTAACATCTTGTAAGCTGGTCGAAAGGATAGTCCCCATTCACATATGGTGTGTGCTTCATCAATTACAAAAAGAGATATGTCAAAATTTCTCAATCGGTCCATAATTATTTCATTCAGAAGGATTTCTGGATTGATTATTATGATTTTACAAGATCCATCCTCAATCTTTTTGAATCGTCTATCTCTTTCTTGTTTGCTTTGACCTCCTTCAATTATAATTGAAGAGATGTGTGATAAATCGAGTCTTCTTTTCTGGTCCTTCATCAAAGCCAGCAGGGGATAAACTATGATTGTGATTCCCTCTACAATTGTTGAAGGAAGAAGAAAGCATAGGGATTTTCCACCACCAGTTTGCAAAAGAACAAGCAGTCTGTTGTTGAGCTTGTTGCTGTAGCAATACATTATGTTCTCAATGACTTTTTTTTGCATAGGTCTAAGATTTTCAATATGAAATCTAGACTTTGCGTACTCTGCTATTTTTGAAGATTCATTCATATAAATATATATAAATAATGATGCATTATGCTTCAAATTTATCAAGTATTTATGAGTTATTTTATAAATAGCTTATGTTTTTTTATCATCTTTATAATCGGTTGTGTGCATATAATAACAATTTGAATTACAAATTGTATGGAAGATGTCGGTACAAGTTTGAATCATAAAAAATGAGAATTTGAATGAGTTTTATCATATATTTATGCAAAAGTGTCTAAATCTTACAATGAATTATACCTCATATTCTGTCATAGAAGGTGAATTATTGGAAATTAGTTGCTAAAAATATAATCTTTTGACATAAGTTTCATAAAAATAAGGATTTTTGGATATTTTTGGTTGCTTTTTATCCTAATTATCTTTATTATACAGATATAGTAATTTTCATGAGGTAAAAATGATAGACAAGAACACAATTATGATTATAGAAGATAGCGAAATAGATAGGAAAGTACTTTCACATGTCCTATGTAGTAACTATTCTATAATAGAAGCAAAAAATGGAGCAGAAGCTCTTGAACTTTTGAAATTACGAAAAGATGAATTGTCTTTAATTATTTTGGATTTGATGATGCCTGTTATGAATGGCTTCGAATTCTTAGAGAAGACAAAAGAAATTGAGAATTTCGATATTCCTGTTGTTGTTGTCACCGCTGATGAAAATGTAGAGAACATCTATAAAGCCTTAGATCTTGGCGCTATATCAATTTTACCAAAACCTTATAACACTGAAAAATTATTACAAAAAATTAAAGAAGCCATCCTAAATGGAGAGATCAGTCACCTGACTAAAAAATCTTTAATAGAGCAATCAAAGACTGTCAATCAAAGAGCTAAATATCAATTGGATAAGTTGACAGGTCTATACAATCAAACAGGATTTTTAGAAGTTGCCAGAGAGGCAATGGACAAGAATCCAATGAAGAAATATACAATCATCAGATCTGATTTTACCAGATTTAAATTGGTGAATGACATGTACAACAGAGAAACTGGTGATAAGTTGTTGAAAGATTTTGCAATCTTTTTGCTTCAAACACTTCCTTCATCTTCTATTATTGCAAGATGGGATTCAGATAAATTCATAACACTTGTTTCTTCAGATAGAGAAGATCTGATTTTTGATATTGAAAAGATTGATGATTTTCTCAAGACCTATCCATTGAATATAAACTTGAATGTTTTGTATGGAGTCTATCTTGTAAAGGATAAATCAGTTTCAGTTGATAGAATGTGTGATAGAGCTGATTATGCTGTTAAAAGAGCCAAAAATGGTTTTGATTCAGCTGCTTATGTTATTTATAATGACTCTCTTGAAAAATGGATAAAAATTGAACAGACAGTTATATCAGGAATAGATGGTGCAATTAAAAATGGTGAGATAATGATTTATTATCAACCTAAGTATTCACTTATAACTCAGAAAATAGTTGGAGCTGAAGCTCTTGTAAGATGGAATCATCCTAAATATGGTATGATAAGTCCAGCAGTGTTCATTCCTATATTGGAAAATAATGGATTGATTCACCAACTTGATCATTACGTTTGGGATCAAACCTGTGCTGCTGTTGCAAGATGGAGAAAGACAGATCTTCCAAAGATACCTGTCTCAGTAAATGTATCTAGAAACAATTTCTACAGAGAAAAGCTGTGGATTGAACTTCTTGATTTAATTGAAAAGCATGGATTGACTCCAGATTGTATAAATATTGAAATCACTGAATCATC
>JALNVT010000035.1 GCA_023231265.1 Sphaerochaetaceae bacterium | reverse complement strand
CTCTCTTATGTTTATGTGTGATAACTACAACATAAAGGGGTTGCCCTTTTTTTACAATCTTCTAGAAAATATTATTTAGTCAATGTTAATTTAAAATCACACAAGAAAAGTGATTGAACCATATAATATAGCATAACTTCAAAAAATCAAAGAAAATTAATCATATCTAACTAATTATATGGATTAAATATCTCATTAATTAGTATATCATTGACTTTCTTGGAAAAGAATCTGAAAGCATAAAAGACTTAAATACCTCAACATTTTAATTGAACAAAAATGTGAGGTATGTTTTGTTTCTATATAAAATATCTGATGATCAACAAAATTGAATTTATTAGATATCAACTGCCATGCATCTATATAACTTTGTTTATCATCTCACCTTTTAAATACATTTTTAAATTATTTGCAATTATATCAGCTCTCTTTTCAAAAGCTTGAGCGCTTGCAAATGCAACATGTGGAGTCAAAAGAGTATTTTTTGCTTTTAGTATCTCAGCATCTTTTGATAGAGGTGGCTCCTCATCAAAAACATCAACACCTGCTGCTGCAATCACACCAGCATTTAGAGCCTCAACAAGTGCATGTGTATCCACAACAGGACCTCTTGCACAGTTTATTAGAATGGAATTTCTTTTCATCAACTTCAGCTCTCTCTCACCTATCATGTTTTTTGTTTCTTTGTTCTGTGGAACATGAAGAGAGACTATATCGCAGTTTTTTAAGACTTCATCCAATGAAGTGAATTTTATACCATCGATATCTTTTTTAGTTCTAGAAGCTGCATAGATCTCACAGCCAAACGCCTGAGCTATTTTAGCCACACGAGTTCCAATTGCTCCAAGTCCAACCACTCCAAACTTTTTATTTTCAAGTTCAAATCCAACAAGACCATTTTTTGTTTTGCCTTCTCTGGTTGCTTCATCGCATTTTATAAGATTGCGTGACAGAGATAGAACCATAGCAAATACAAGATCAGCTACAGCTACAGTTGAATATCCTGCACAGTTGCAGACCTCAATGTTGTTCTTTCTGCAGTATTCAAGATCTATGTGGTCACATCCCGTGAAAGCAACACATATCATCTTCAAATTAGGAAGCTTTGATAGTACAGATTCTCTAAATTGTATGTTAGAAAGCACAACAACATCACTTCCTTGAGATCTCTTTATAAGAGAACCCTCACTTTCATCTCTATCTTCATATAGAGTCAGTTCAACATCATCACCAATTGCAGCTCGCAATTTAGATTTCAACAGTGATGTTGGTATTCCAAGTGGTTCAAGCACTGATATTTTCATAAAATAACTTCTCCTATTGCTTTTTTTTCTATTTTAATACTACTTTGTGTCCTATGCAACAGAAAGGAATTATAAAAAGTTGTATAAAGTAAACATAAGGAAACAAAATATGAAATATATACAAAAAATTGAAGAAGCAAAGGTATTGAATCAAAGAGATTTATTACCAACACTGGATAACCAAATCGTATCAACAAAACTATCAGATGGCGATAACTTTACTTTTGAGACATATTCCTTTGGAAAAGGTCAGAGCATCACAGATGGCAAAGCAATAAATCAGATCTTCTATTATATTTTGAAAGGTTCGATGAAAATAGGTGGAGAAGTTTTAAATGCAGGCGATGCAATATTGAAGGACATTGATTCTGAAATTGGCCAAGTTGCACTAGAAGATTCCATTCTCTATGCAATTACTCTGAAGAGTGATTTAAGAATGCAGCATTTTGATTACAACAAAGTTGTAAATTTAAAAGAAAATATTGAATATGTAGCCAATAGTGTAACAAGCAATGCCATTGTTCAATCAAACAGATTATCTATGACACTGTTCTCTCTTGCAGAAGGAGAAGGTCTCAGTACACACAAAGCTGGTGGAGATGCAATGGTCGTTGCACTTGATGGAACAGTTGAAATCAAGATTGCAGAGGAACCATATACAGTAAATGGTGGTCAATTGATCATATTACCATATGGTATTCCTCATTCTCTAAAAGCAAAAAATGATTATAAAATGCTTTTAATTGTGGTAACTTCACAAAAAAACACTTAAAACTTGTCTTTTTTCTATTCCTTTGTAATTATTTTTCATTTAATATGTTAAAATATTTTAAAAATGCAAATTCATTCAAGGGAACTACAGTAAATGGAAAAAGAATTTAGTGATGAGAGCAGAATAGCTAATTCTAAGAAGAATATTAAGGTTGCAACGATATTGCAATTATCGGCTGCAACCTTAGGTTTTGTAGAGAGAGCTTTCTTTATAAATTATCTTTCATCGGAGCTACTTGGCTTGAAAGGTCTAATAATGAGCATTCTTATGGTACTCACCATCACTGAATATGGCATCAGCAGCTCTTTAGCTTTTTACCTTTATAAACCACTTGTAAACAAGAATTATGATAAGATCAATTCTATAATAAAATTCATTCGAAAAGTTTATAACTCACTGACTCTGACTGTATTGGTATTCGGGCTTGCGCTCCTTCCAATCTTTCCGACAATAGCAAACACATCAGATATTGCTGCCAATACCCTGAGACTTTACTTCTTGATATATTTAATTGGAACCACGATGAGTTTGAAATTTGCATATCATGCAATAATAATTCAAGCAGATCAAAAACAGTACATCACAACATTCTATGTAACCGGAGCCAATATAGTGCAGCTTTTCTTGCAGATTGCAGTTCTTGTACTCACTCAAAACTTCTATCTATATGCTCTGATGTATGCAATTGCAAATGGCTCCAAATTTCTGTTTGTTAGACACTCTGCAAAACGACAGTACTCCTTTCTCAAAGCTAGAAAGGAATCTATAAAGAAACTTCCAAAAGAGGTGCTGAACCAGATAAAAAAAGAAACACGTGTTCTCATTTTTCACAAGCTGGGTTTCAGCGTCACAATGATAATTGAGTGTGTGCTTCTCAGCTATTTCCTAGGTGCCGCCACTTTAGGTATCTTCACAAACTATCAACTTGTAATACTTGGAATTGCTACAGGGATGGCATTCTTTCAAAAATCATTTGAATCATCAATTGGCAATTTATGCACCATGGAATCAAAGGAAAAGGCCTATGAATGGTTCTTAAAAATAAATCATGTTTATTCTTTGGGGCTTGGCTACATGTGTGCATTGCTCATTTCAATGTTCAATCCATTCTTCAATCTTTTCTATCCCAAAGCAGATACATTCAATTACTTCACCACCCTTCTCATAACTCTGACTCAATATTTTTATTACAAAAGATTGATAGTCACTATATATGAATCGAGCTATGGTATATTCTATCAAGATAGATTCAAACCATTTGTTCAAACAGGTCTTAGTGTTGTATTGGCGGCTCTTCTTGGTATGGAATTTGGTGCCAAAGGTATATTTGGCGCAATTGTTTTGAGTGAGCTGTTCACAAGCACCTGGATTGAACCTTACATGGTTTTCAAACATGGCTTCAAGACAACACAGAAGTTCTACTGGATTGACTATGCCAAAAACATAAGCATTGTTGGAGCTACATCAGCTGTTACTTATTTTGCAGTGGATGCTTTTGAGATGAATGCAATAATGAAGCTTCTCGCTAGCTTTGCAGTGACAACACTCTCTTACTTCATTCTTTTATCAATCTTTTTCCCTAAGAATGGAAGGTCAATCATAAATTGGGCAACAAAAAAAAGTTCCAAGAATCAATCATTCAATAATTGGGTCAACATTGAAGATAAATAGATAGTTATTTCAACAGGTCAAAAGACAATCTGTCTCTTTGAACATCGAGTCATCACCTATAGGCTGTCAACATACGGCATATGAGTGAATAATTCTCGATGTTTTTTTTATTTCCAGTCAATGTTTGTTCAAAAAGAAGAGATTTATATAACAAGAATTAGCACATATGACAAACTTTCTCATTTTTTTTCATAAAATACCTAAAAATGATACAAAAAAAATGCTATAGTATTTTAGAAATATTCTTCCAGTGCTTTTTTTCATTAAAATGTTGGTGGTAAGATATTTGTATATCCATCCATTTGATGTTCACTCTGTTCTTGGATCAGATGAAGACAGTCAAATATTGAGGTTTCGAAAGGAGAATGATTGATGACTGTATCAATTATAATAGTTTTAGCAATTGTAGCTTGTGTTTTTATTACCGCTGATGTCATTTCAAGAAAAGTTATTTTTCCTCATCTTAGAACGTTGCAGATGTCAGAAGACATTGTAAAGGATGAAGATGAATGGCGTGATTATGATAAGAAAGATACAGAGGAGCTCAATTTCACATTGAGTGATGGTTATCTCATTCATGGAACAATGGTTTGGAATGATAGAAGCAGCAAAAAATTCATAATCCATACTCATGGTTTTAGATTCACCCGTTATGGTGGAATAAAATATCTCAATACTTTCTTCAATTCAAACTACAATGTCTATCTTTACGATCTCAGATCGCATGGAGAGAATGAAAGAGGACCTGTTGGAATGGGAGAAACAGAATCAAAAGATCTCTCTGATATAATAAAGCAGTTCAGAGCAAAATTTGGTGATGATATAACTCTTGGCCTTCACGGCGAATCTCTTGGAGCATTCACCTCCCTTGTCACACTGAAATATGAACCAAAAGTTGACTTTGTCATTGAAGACTGCGCTTACAGTGATACAATTCATGAGTTGAAGTATCAGATGAGCAGACAGCACATGCCATCCTTCATGTTCAACCTTGTTGTATGGATTGCAAGAACAAAATATAAAATGCATTGGGAAGATTATGATGCAAAAGATATAATAAAAGATTCAGAGCTTCCAATCATGTTCATTCATGGTGATGGAGATATGTTCACTCCTTCTTGGATGGCAAGCTCTCTCTACAATGCCTGCAATATAAAGTACAATAAGAAGCTTCTTTATTTTGAGGGTGCAAAACATGCAAACAGTGAGAAATCGAACCCAAATAAATACATCAGAGAAGTGACTGCATTTATAAAAACAAATGGTTTTTAGGAAGTGATAGATGAAGGGCAAACATAAGAAATTGAAGTTTTTGTTGATTGTATTGATATTATTTCTAATTGGATTGGAAACAATAGCAAGAATCATCATATACCCTCCAAATGTCCCTTCTTTTACCATGTCCTCAAATATCAAAGATCCAAACAACGACTCTCACAATCCACTGTCTTTTGAAGATTTAGATCTAACAATGAAAGATGGTTACAGAATCAACGGAACCATGGTCTGGTCAGATAAGAACAGCAAGAAATTTGTTATTTACTCTCATGGCTGGACAAACAACAGAAAAAGTGGTCTCAAATACTTGGACCCATATCTTGATAACAATTATAACTTCTACATGTATGATCTGAGAGGCTGCGGTGAGAACTCTCCCTACAAGATCACCATGGGAGAGATGGAAAGCAGTGACCTCATAGAAATAATAGAAGATATCAGATCTCTTTATGGAGATGATATCAAATTGGCTCTTCATGGAGAATCTCTTGGCTCCTTCACATCAATGATGGTCTTGAAAGATGTTTCAAACATTGAGTTCTGTGTTTCAGATTGTGGCTATTCCAGTATAGAGGATGTCATCACATCCAATCTCAAAGAGCATCACATACCAGGTTTCATATACCATCCACTCTCTCAATATGTAAGATTGAGATTCAAAGAGAATTGGAATGATTTTGATGCAAGAACTTCTCTATCACAATCAAAAACCCCTCTTCTCTTGATGCAGGGCATGCTTGATGAAACAGTTCACCCTTGGATGACTGAAGCTCTATATGAGTCATCTATAGCCTCCATAAAAGAAGTTCATTATTTTGAAGATGCAGCACACATAAAAAGTCAAAAATCTGAGCCCATTCGTTATAAGAAGATAATGATTGATTTCATCGACCGAGTTGAGAGACAGCAGTAGACAATTCAAAAAGTTAAATATTTATGCAGGTATTATACTATTTAAGTTCAATCTAATTGTAACAATTTATCAAAAGTGTTATTTTTTTATAACAAAATTTAAATTGGAGATAACTATGAGTTCTTATAAAATAGCAACAAAATGTCTACAGAGTGGATATCAGCCAAAGAATGGCGAGCCTCGTGTACTGCCGATATATCAAAGCACCACTTTCAAATATGATAGCAGTGAAGAGATAGCACAGCTATTTGATCTGACAAAAGCTGGACACATGTACACACGTATTTCAAATCCAACAGTTGAATATGTTGAGCAAAAAATCGCAGACCTTGAAGGTGGCGTTGGTGCAATGTGCACATCTTCAGGACAGGCAGCCTCCCTTATTTCAGTACTCAATATCTGCAAAGCAGGTGACAATATAGTCTCTCTCATAAGTGTTTATGGTGGAACAATTAATCTTTTTGCAGTGACACTCAAGCAGATGGGAATTGAAGCACGATTCATCACAGAGGAGATGACTGAAGAGGAAATAAACTCTCAATTTGATGATAGAACACGTCTTGTATTTGGTGAGACCTTGGCAAATCCAAGTCTTGTTGTTTTCGATTTCGAAAGATTTTCTAAAATAGCACACTCACACAATGTTCCATTGATCATCGATAACTCCTTTGCAACACCAATTTTATGCCGTCCTTTTGAATGGGGCGCTGATATTGTGACTCATTCAACTTCAAAATACATGGATGGTCACGCTCAGGTGGTCGGCGGAGTAATTGTTGACTCCGGCAATTTTGATTGGAGTGTTGATGACAAATACCCAGAGCTCACGACCCCAGATGAATCATATCATGGCCTCATTTACACAGAAGCTTTCAAAAATGCTGCTTACATAACAAAGGCACGAACTCAGTTGATGAGAGATTTGGGCTCCACTCCTCAGCCAATGGCTGCTTTCTTACTTAACATGGGACTTGAAACACTGGATTTGAGAATCAGAAAGCACAGTGAGAATGCTCTAAAAATAGCACAATTTTTAAGCCAACATGATTTAATTGAATCTGTAAATTATCCAGGATTGAAAGACAATCCTTATCATGAGAGAGCAAATAAATATCTAGAAAAAGGTCTTTCAAGTGGTGTTGTATCATTTGTTATCAAGGGTGGTAGAGAAAAAGCTACTGTATTCATGGACTCATTAGAGCTTGCTAAGATTGTAGTTCATGTTGCAGATGCCAGAACTTCTGTACTTCATCCTGCATCCACCACTCACCGTCAGCTGACTGATGAGCAATTAGATGCAGCTGGAATCTCACCTGGATTTATAAGATTCAGTGTTGGTATTGAGGACAGTGATGATATAATTGCAGATCTGAAACAAGCACTAAAAAAGTGTGGTAACTGATGCCAATAAAGATTCCCTCCAACCTACCCGCTAAAGCAATATTGGAAAAAGAGAACATATTCACAATGGATGAAGGAAGAGCTTATGCTCAGGATATTCGTCCATTGAAGATTGCACTTGTAAATCTGATGCCAACCAAGATAAATACTGAGACTCAGTTCTCAAGACTTCTTGGTAACACACCACTTCAGGTGGAGCTTGATCTTGTTCAGATGAGCTCTCATATAAGCAAGAATACAAGCAAGGAGCACATGATATCATTCTATAAAACATTCGATGAGATAAAGAATAACTTTTATGATGGGATGATAATCACCGGTGCACCTGTTGAGCAATTGGAATTTGAAGAAGTTGAATATTGGGATGAGATCTGCACTCTGATGGCATGGTCTAAAAAGAATGTTCACTCCACAATGCATATATGTTGGGGAGCTCAAGCAGGACTCCATTATCATTACGGAATAAAGAAGGTCCCTCTTGAAAAGAAACTCTTTGGAGTCTATCCACATCGAGTGATTGATGAAAAATCAATGCTGCTACGTGGTTTTGATCCCATTTTCAACGCTCCTCAGTCTCGACATACAACCTTTCTTGAGAAGGACATACTTGAACATCACAGTTTGAACATACTTGCAATGTCTGATGAGGCAGGGATTTACATTGTAAAAACCAAAGGTGGAAGACAGATTTTTGTGACAGGTCACAGTGAATATGATAAAGACACTTTGAAATCTGAGTTTATGAGAGATAAAGAACAGGGACTTGATATAGATGTTCCTAAAAATTATTTCCCAGATGATGATTATTCAAAGGAGCCCATGCTCACCTGGAGATCTCATGCAAATCTGCTGTTCTCAAATTGGCTCAATTACTTTGTTTATCAGACAACACCATTTGCTCTTGATAACATCAAATTTGAAAAATCTGATGAAGACAATTGATGAAAAAAATATACTGCATCATGAATTTCAGTTCAGATGCAGTATATCTTGCTATAATACACATTGATGTGTCAAATTATTCATAGAAACTTCAGTTGATTACCATCTTCTGACAATTTCTTGAACAAGTGTCTCAAATTTGCTCTTTACCATGTTGCCTGTTTCCAGTACTTCCTGATGGTTCAGAGGTTGATCTAGAATACCAGCAGCCATGTTCGTCATACAGCTGATTCCAAGAGTTCTCATACCCATATGTGCAGCAGCAATTGCTTCAGGAACAGTGGACATACCAACAGCATCAGCTCCAAGCATTCTTGCAAGTCTAACTTCTGCAGGTGTTTCAAATGAAGGACCAGCAAACAGCTGATACACACCTTCTTTCAAATCCAAGTTCTGTTTTTTTGCAACTTCTCTTGCAAGATCACTCAGATCTTTATTGTAAGCTGTTGTCATATCAAAAAAACGTGGACCAAGGAAGTCAGGATTCATTCCACGAAGTGGATTCTCTCCCATAAGTTTTATATGGTCTGTTATCAACATCAGATCACCAGGCTTCCAGTTCTCATTCACACAACCAGCTGCGTTTGTGAGAAGTAGATCATCAATCTTTAAAGTTTTCATCACTTGAATTGGGAAAACAACTGTGTCCATTTCATAACCTTCATACCAGTGAAAACGTCCTTGCATGCAAAGCACACGTTTACCTTGTAGATTACCAATTACAAGTCTGCCCATGTGTCCAGGCACAGTTGAAACAGGGAAAGAAGGGATTTCTGAGTAAGGGATGAAAATAGGATCTTCTATCTTATCTGCCAGTCCACCAAGTCCACTTCCAAGAACCATAGCTATATTGATCTGATCAGTTCCAGCTTTGCTTACAATATATGCTGCTGCTTCTTCTATTTTCTTTTTTAAGTTTATCATTTATATCTCCATTGATGATGAAATATTATCATAGAAAACAACATAGTGCAACAAAAGTTCTCTAATATGTCACAATCAACAAAATGCAATAGGATAATTACTGCAGACAGTTTTTTTAACCACCAACAAATACCTCTTGACCTCTTTTAAATATGCAAAAAAACTTGCCTTAAATTCATTTTACATTTAATCTAATACGTGATATCAAGAAATTTGGAGATAAAGATGGACAAAAACTTAAAAAGATGTACCGATCTGCATGTTGAAAAAACATTGAGTAATTTAAAGAAGAACAACATGGAAGCATACTATGTTGAGAGCAAAGAGGAAGCAATCTCTCTGATTGAGTCACTTATAAATGAAGGTGATACAATTGCTTTTGGAGGCTCCACCACTCTCAGAGAAATTGGATTCTTTGATTTGGTTAAGAATGGCAAGTACAACTTGCTTGATAGAGACAAAGAAGGATTGACTCGTGAGCAAGCTCAGAACATAAACAGACAGGCATTTCTAAGTGATGCTTATTTTGCCAGTGCAAACGCAATCACCGAGCACGGTGAGATATATGAAGTAGATGGAAATGGAAACAGAGTTGCTGCAATAACCTTCGGCCCCAAAAATGTATTCATAGTTGCTGGCTACAATAAAATTGTAAAGAATATGAGAGATGCCGTTGAAAGAGTTAAAAATACAGCATGTCCTGCCAACACCATGAGACTCAATATAGGCACACAGTGCAACAGCACAGGAACATGTGTTAACGGCGGAAAATGTGATGAGAGAAATCTGATGGCTGTGAATGCAGGATCATGTCCAAACAGCATCTGCAGCTTTTCATCTGTCATCTCCCATCAAACAAATGTAAATAGAATAAAAGTAATCATCATAGAAGAGAACTTAGGATTCTAATTTAACCCAGAGCTACATCCATGCTCATCATGATAACAAAACCAATTGCAACAGACATTGTTGCCCAGTCGGTATGCTTACCATCTTGAGCCTCTGGAACAAGCTCTTCAACAACAACGTAAATCATAGCTCCAGCTGCAAATGCTAGCATTGCAGGAAGAATTCTTACAAATACAGATGCAAGAAGAATTGTTAGAAAACCTGCAATAGGTTCAACAATACCTGAGAGAGTTCCCATCAAAAATGCTTTTGATTTTTTTGTCTTGTTAGCAGCTAAAGGTAAAGAGATTATGGCACCTTCTGGGAAGTTTTGAATTGCAATACCAATTGCCAAAACCATGGCACCAGAATATGTCACCAATGAGTTACCATTTATAACACCGGCAAAAACAACGCCCACAGCCATTCCTTCAGGAATGTTATGCAATGTAACAGCCAGCATCAACATGGTTGATTTTTTCAAATGACTTGGTAGACCTTCAACTTTGTCATCCTCTGAGTGAAGATGGGGAATTATGTGGTCCAATGCCAGCAAGAAGAAAACTCCCACCAAGAATCCCAATGATGCAATTATCCAACCACTGCCACCATTAGATGTGGCCATCTCGATTGCCGGTGCAAGAAGTGACCAAAAACTTGCTGCAAGCATAACACCTGATGCAAATCCCAAAAGTATCTTCTGCATGCGCTCACTGATTTCATCTTTCATCAAAAAGACAAGAGAAGCTCCCAAAGTTGTACCAATGAATGGAATCAGCAGTCCCAAAGCAATTATATTCATATTTCATCCTTTACATATAATTATATTAAATACACTTATATATCACTGAAGTAAATTTAAAAAATATTCAATATTTTTTGTATATCATAACATATTTTGATATTAATGCTATCCTTTTTGTTTTATAACTGCAGCAAGATCATCAAAACAAATTGCTCTGTTGCACACCTGAATGAATTTTTTCTATCTTTTCAACATCATCTGCAGATAATATTTCACTGTAATAACTTATGATTACAATTCGACTTTGAATATCCATGAAATAAGTTGATCTCAGATAAAGTTTGTTGTTTCTGCGAACAATTCTCTTCTCTTCATGATTTTTCTTAAACTCACAGCTCTTACATGGCTCAAGATAGCCATTTATAACAGAGTAACATGGTTTGTCACATTTTCTTACATCCTCTTCAGGAATATTGAACATTCTTGAGTAGGCTTCATTTGCATAGATGAATTTGTATGTCTTGGGATCGGTTACAACAATCGCGGTATCAGATTTAGATAGAAGAACATCTAAAAGTTCATAGTGCTCAACAATTCTGTTCTCCTGCTTTATCTGACTGTATGCAATATCTGTATCATTCTTATCTTTATCAAAGATGTAATATTGATTCTTACCAAGACTCTTTGCCTTGTATAGAGCCAGATCAGAAAATCTTATAAGCTCATCAAGATCCTGTGAATGCATAGGAAAGAGAGAGATTCCAACACTGCATGATATTATGAAGCTCGCTTTGTTTGTTTTGATATTTGTGAATTCATCACAGAGAGTCTTTCCTAAATTCTTTATCTCTTCAGTTGTATCGTAACTTGGAACAATTACAATGAATTCATCACCACCATAACGGCTTATTATAGCTTTTGAACCAAATATATCCTTCAATAGCATCGCTACATTCTTCAAGACCTTATCACCCTCTTGGTGACCAAAAACATCATTTATCTTCTTGAAGTTATCTATGTCTATGAAGAAGAAGGCAACTTTTGAATTGTCTCTTGCTGTAGTTACAAGTGTGCTTTTTGCAATGTAATTGTAAGCATAGCGGTTCAGAAGTCCTGTCAATGAATCTTTCTGTGAGGATCTGATGACCTCCAATTCATTTTCCTTCTCAACTGTGATGTCTCTAGATATAACAAAGACATGCACATCTTCCTTACTTGTATCAAAGATGCATTTGATAGATGACCAATCAAACTTGCTTTTATCTATTAAGTTCTGAAATCTAATTTCAGCAACAAATGGAGTGTAGTTCTTTGTTTCAAGGGCATTCTCTATTCTATCGACAAATAACTCACATTTTGCTTTATCAACCAAAGGAACATTTGAGCCAAAGGTACCTACAAAACTTTTATATGAAATTCCATTTGAAATCTGCGGGATGTTTGATACTATTTGTTCCACTCTTTTATAATTAAGATTGATATCTAAAATGTAGTTAAATTCGTTCACAGCTATATCTATCAATCGTCTAGTTTGATTTATCACTTAATTTTTTTCCCATGCATTAGTCTTATAACTTTAAAGAATACCACAGTTTGTACTTCACAACAATAAATATTTTACGATAATGATGATAAACAGTCAATTTCAAGCCCCAATAGCATATTCTATTGAATTATGAGCCATCAGATTTATGAAAATCATCGTCTAAAATTATTGCGAATATACTGATATATGGCAATATATTATATTATTTAAATATGACTTAGTACAGATACAATTTTAATTATGAACTCCATTTTTCAAAAATATTGAAAATATCAACACTTATATACTTAATTGATTAATTTGGTGGTAATATAAAGAACAGATAACAAAGAAATTGCAAAATTGCAAATAATTGATGAAAGTATGGGAGGAATTTATTACATGCTTAAAACATTATCAAAAGATCAAGTTGAAATTGATGTCGATTTGAAGAACAAGGAAGATGTATTGAACTGCATAGCCGCAGCTGCAAAGAAAAATGCACTTTTATCAGAACACACTCAAGAAGAGATAAAAGAAAAATTATGTATGAGGGAGCAACTGTCCTCTACAGGCCTTGATAACAAAGTGGCCATTCCACACTGCTCATTTCCCAATATGAGTGGATTTGTTGTTGGTCTTGTGAGAACAAAAGAGCCAATCGAATTTGGTGCCCTTGATGGAAACAAATCACAGCTTTTCATATTCATAATTGGATCAGATGTGCAAAGAAATCGTCACATAAAAATATTATCTTCAATCTCCCAGGCTCTCATACAGAAGAACATGTACAAGATGCTATTTGATGCAAAAAATGAGGATGAAGTTGTCAGAATCTTCAATTCAGAGATAGATTTCAGTGAGGAGGACCTGCAGAGTGATAACAAATCACGCATAACAGTGACTGTTCAAAATGAAGCCTACTTTGATGAGATTCTACACATGTTGAGTGGCGAGGTTGATGGCTCTCTTGTTGTCTATGAAACAGAGAGTGCTTCAAAATATCTTCATAAGATACCTCTTCTTGCATCTTTTTGGGGTGTCAGTGAGAACTACTACTGCAGAGTCATCACCATTGTTGTGAGACAAGTCTCTGTGAGCTCAATCATAAGAAAGATCAAGGAGATAGTTCCTGACATTGAAAGAGGCTGTGGGATATCATTGACAGTAACAGATCTCTCATATTCAATTGGTTCACTTGATTATTGATACATCAACATACAACGCACTCCAGCTGGAGTGCGTTGTTACATATGATCACATCAAGAGATCCTTCATCGTATTTATATCTGAGATAGCATTTTCATCATCATCGTCCAACGTGAACTCAAGAAGATAGGGAACATCCAGATCAATGTGTTTTATATATTCTTTCCATCTGTTTTTACCCTCACTCATCAAAAATCTTGTATTCTTTCCTTTCCAGTTAAAGAAGTGAATTGTCTTTATGTACGGACGGAGCATCTCAATCTCTTCATACTTCTCATTCTCTTCAATTTCAGGATTTGGCTGCCAGTATGTAAACACATTATCTCTATCAACAGAGGTGATAAGATCTGCTGCACTCTCTTTAGTATCAGTCAATGTGTTTCTGTGATATTCAAAACATAGCTCAATGCTGTGCTCTGCAGCTCTATCAGATATCTTCTGGCATTCCTCAACAAGAGAGATTCTCTCCTGTTCCGATATGGTTGAAGATGATTTGCTTCCTGCCCAAATTCTCATTCTGTGGCATCTCATTGCAACGCATGAATCAAGATAATCATCAAAATTCATGTTCTTTCCCAAAACATAATATGTTCCATAGGAACATATCTTTATACCAGAGCTCTCACACAGTTTTGCAACATTTTCAGCGGCAACGGTGTCTGATGGTAACACATGAAAGTCTGAACCCCATTCAATGCAATCAACATTGGCTCTTTTAGCAAATTCAACAACCCTCTCAACACTTTTATTTCTGAATGTAATGGATGTTATTCCAATCATATGCCTCTCCTATGCCATTTTTTCCAGGTCTTTCAATTTAACTTCCCATCTGCACTTCTCATTTTTAAGCACCCTATGATATTCATCTTCCATGTATTGTCCCATTCTAGCGATTTCATTGGTATGAGATCCTGCAATATGAGGTGTGATTATTATATTCTCAACCTTGAATATATCATCACTTACATCCCTATTTTCATCAGGATCCAGAACATCAATGAGAGCTACAAGAGTTTTGTTCTCCCTCATTGCTCTCTTTAGTCCCTCTTCATCTACAATTGTACCACGAGCAGTATTTATGAATGTTGTGTAATCTCTCATCTTTGAAAGATGCTCATACTTGATCAGACCATTTGTTCTCTCATTCTTTGCAATATGATTTGATATTGTCTGACATTCTTCAAAAACAGTGTTCAATTCAACTTTTTTGACACCCATCTCTTTTGCTCTCTCGTTTGATAAGAATGGATCATATACAAGTATCTCAAAATCAAAGGACTCAAGCATTTCAATTATCATAGACCCAATCATACCACATCCAAGAATACCAACTTTTGTTCTGAAGTTCCCTGGATATTTATTTACAACCTCAAGAGCCTCTGCTCTTCCTCTCTCTCTGTAGAGATTCTGCAGTTTGAAGAAACCTTTGTTGGCCAAAATTATCTGCGATACAGTATATTCTGCAACAGGAATGGCGTTTGCACCCCAGGCACTGAACACTCTGACTCCACAGTTCAGAAATGGACGAGCAAAATACTGAACGGAGCCAGCTCCGTAGAACACGCACTTGAGAGATGGAAAATATCTCTTTATCTCACTCTCATTGAACTGAGCCATTCCCCATGTTGAGAAGATGTACTCAACATCATCATACACAATATTTTCATCAATCACCTCATCGTATGTCCTGTAAACTCCATCATTCAAGATAGAATCATCATAGACACTCTCAAGTGTTTCATAGCTTCTTCCAAACAAAAGATATTTCATATATCCCCCTTATTTCAATTTCTCTCTGTACTCAGCCCAAACAGTTTCAAACCAATCATCTTCTTTATCAAAGTGTTTTATATCCTCAAACCTCGATGATCCAATCTCACTTACAATCCTTCTGTTTGGATTGAAATTCCTCATCTTGATGACATCTCTATCTTTCAAAGTTATTGCCCCTCCATAAGAGCCGATGTTCTCTCCTGCAAATAACATAGCAGATAGCACATATTTCATGCTGCATAGAGTATCATAGTAGCAGAAGATATCACTGAGCATCTTGCAGCTATCGAGGGATGCCAGATCAAAGTAATCATCAAGACAATCACTGATATCACTTGAGAGACTTCTCATCTCATCAAGGTCTCTCAAGAAAGCTGCACCATCGCTCATCCTGCTTTCAAAAGATTCCACAGTTCTCTTTATATCAAAAGGGACATCTCTTTTTGATATATTCAATATCAATTCATCAAAATCTTCCAATGCAGATTCATCAACATTTGAGATCTCATCAGAATCCTCACTCTCTCTCAAGCATATACTCTCTGCAGCCCTCAAAGATCCAACCTGAGTTGAATTCAGGGCACTTCCTCCAGGTCTGTATGCACCAAAGGTTCCAGATGCCTCACCAACAACATAGAGATTTTTGATATCACTCTCCCAGTTGCAGTCAACAAGTATTCCACCGTTGTGGTTTTGAGCACATACATTGATCTCGAGCATCTGAGACCTCAAATCAATGTTATGATCTCTATACAATTTTATTGCAAGTGGATTCATCTTTTTCAGTCTTTGATAAGGTGTTTTCAGCAGAGCGTTTGAATTCTTCAGATAGGCATGAGCTTCATCACTCAGAATGTCAAAGTTGAACCCCTCTGG
>JALNVT010000034.1 GCA_023231265.1 Sphaerochaetaceae bacterium | reverse complement strand
TCTCACGCTGTAATCCTTGGAAGGAAGCTTGGTAATCATAACGCCTGTATCATCTAGAAGTTGTGCATAATCCTGATGAACAAAATAATCATCTTCATTGACCAATATCTCTTTTGCTCTTATCTGGGTAAGAAAAGCAGAGAGCTTTTGAAAGCTTGAATCATTTTCAAAGCCTTTCAAGGAGAACTCTCCTGTTGTTATGTCACTGAATGAGCAGTAGGTCTCTTTCTTGCTGTATGAAATTGAGAGGAGATAGCTGCTCTCTTTTGAGTTCAGAAAATCATCCTCAACAACTGTTGCAGGTGTGATTATTTGAACGACCTCTCTTGTTGCAAGTTTTGTTTTATCTGTTGGAAGCTCTGTTTGCTCACAAATTGCAATCTTCTTGCCTTCTTCCAGCAATCGCTTGATATAAGCTGTAGATGCGTGATAAGGAATTCCACACATAGGCTGTTTGCCTCTGTGAGTTAACGTAAGATTTAACAATCGAGAGATCTCAATTGCATCTTCATCAAACATTTCATAAAAGTCGCCAAGTCTAAAGAATAGAACCTTATCTTTGTGCTGAGCTTTTATCTCATTATATTGAACCATCATAGGTGTTAATGTTTCTTTTGCCATGTGCTCACTATAGCAAAAACAAAAAGAAATATAAAGAAATAAAAAAACAATATCTCCTGATATTTAAACCAGGAGATATTGTTTGATTGCATTTATAAACTAGAACAAGCTAGTGGAGATTGATAATACCAAGTTCACACCATTCCAGATACTATTATCATCAGTAAAGTTGAACAAACTTGCGTCATCATCAAAAACAAATCCTTCACCTTCACTGTTCAAGTAAGTTGCATCTTTAACCAAATAAAGGCCAATTGGGAATCCAGGTATTTTAATTTCCAAACCTGTTCCTGCAGCAAAGTACCAATCCATATAGAAAGCAGAATCCCAAGGAGTGTACTCACTTATTGCAGTGGCACTGATAAAGGTATCCCAAGCAACTAAATTCTTAACAATTGAGTATTCAAGAGATATCTTATTATCAAACAGGAATGCTTGGTTATAAACTGCATCATGGCCGAGAGCTATTGTTGTACCATCTATATACAGCATCTCTGATGATGTTGCATTATCAGTAGCATCTTCCCAACCCCAATTACCATCTTCATCCTCGGAATATTGAGGTAACATCAAACTGAAGTTTGTTGAATATGAGCCAATGATATTCTTTTTCTCTTCATCTTCTGTTGACCAAGAATAAACTGGTGTATATGCACTGAATGATGTGGATGTTTTTATATAATCAGATAGGCCACCTAAAATACCACCTGCATAGGTGAAATCTTGCGATATATAATAACCTCGAGTTGTATTGCTCTTGAGATCTCTACCATCCCATGCAAAACCTAAAGTGTATTTATTGGACCATTGCCAACCTTGTCCATATTCATACAATAAATAACTGAAAGGCAGTGAATTATCTTCAAAGACTGCATGATTCAAACTGAAAGTCAGACCTGTTGAAACAGTGAGATTTCCTGGATCAAATTTAAATGTATATCCTGTGCTGTAACCAGCTGAGAATGTTGTCAAAGTATAATCCATCAAATAACTATCATCTGGATCTGCTTCATCAGCTTCTTCATAAGCAGCATATGAGTTGTACCCTGCTGGATATGCATTCTCACCTTTATTTTCGTAAAAATCTCCACTTGTTCCTAATTCTTGAATATCATCATAACTTACGTTCTTTGCTGTAATTGAGAATTTATTTGACCATGGAATATCGCCAAAATATTCATCAGTATATGAGATAGTTGCTTTTTGTGTTGTAGGAGACAATGTTGTTGAGAAAGATAAATCATTACCAGTACCAGCAACGTTTTTCTCTGTTATAGAGAAAAGTCCAGAAACTGGGAATTCATCATCATCTGTACCGCCAAATGTTGCTCCAAAGGAAAGATCTCTTTGTCCTCCTTGGACCAAATCAATCTGAATGTTACACTCTCCTTCTTCTAAAGGAATAACATTGAAATTAACATCAGTGACCAATCCAGTATTTTGAATGTTCTGGAATGATTTTTGCATTGCAGCCTTACTGAAGTAATCACCTTCTTTAAGCGTCATTTCTCTTTTAAATACCTGAGGGTCTGTATCATCAAGACCTGTGAAAATGAATTTCACAATTTTAACTCTCACGCCTTCGGTAAATTGCAAATCAAGAGATATTATATGATTTTCTTCATCAATATTTTGTTTTGGAACAAAAGAGAAATTGATGTATCCCATATTGTAATATAAATCAGAAATCTTCATTGCCGAATTCTGCCAACTTGTGCTGTCAAAAACGCCACCTTCTTTTAGCTCAACTTGGTTCATGATTTCATCTGTTGAGAATACGGTGTTCCCTGATATATTTAACTTACCAAACTTCCAAACATTACCTTCTTCAATTTGATAAACAAGTTTTATATTCTTCCTTGTATCTGTCTCACTGATTATTTCTTCAGTAGGACCTGTTATTTTATTTTCAATATATCCATTGGTATTGTAGAAAGAGTTCAATGCTTTTAAATCTTTAGCAATATTAGGTGCTGAATAAAAGCCATTACTGAAGAAGGATTTAGTTTTTGACGTAATCTGTTTTTTCAGTGCATCTGAATTGAAAGCTTTGTTACCTTCAAAACCAATTTCACTAACAATTACCTGCTTTCCTTCTTTAATTTCAAAATCAATTGAAACTGTATTATTTTCATTGTTTTCTTTCAATGTAGGCACAACCACTACATCTGCATATCCTTTGTCTTCATAAGCAGATTGGATTTTTTCTTTAGCCAAAGCCATTTCAGTTCCTTCATAGAAGGATCTGAGTTTCAAGCCACTCTCCTCTAAGAGTGTTGAACTATCAAATTTATCGATACCTGTGAAAGTAACATTATTTAACATTTGCTTTTCGAAGAAAGTAAAATCTAGAATTAGTTTATCACTTGTATCAGATTCTCTCTTTGCTTCCAAATAGAAATATGATATACCATCAACCGCATAAAGTTTGCTCTGAATTTCATTGAATAAATCATCACTATATGCCTTACCTCTATATTGAAATAAAATATTGTCAATAGTATCTGAATTTACATTTTGAAGACCTTCTTTTTCATATCCTGAAATTTTTAAGCCATTATACCAAGTGGTATCAGCAGCAAATAAACTGAATGTTGCAACAAAGGTCAAAAGCATTGCAGCAAGTAACTTTTTCTTCATAAAAACTCCTAATAGTTTTAATTTATTCTAATATTAACGCAATTGAAAAGATTTCGTTATACTCAACCCGATAGTATCCAAAATATCAATTATTGACAACTCAGTTGGATTTGTAAATATAGAGAATTTGGCCAACGGAGTATCAATATCGTATGTCAGTTCCAAATCGATAGTCAAATCTGATGCAAGGAAACTCTCTGAATTTGACCCACTTTCAGCCAATAAATTTATTATCAACTGCAGATAGGAATCATTAGAAATATACTTACCCATGTAGATTGAAGTGTTGTTCAAATATTTAGCAATTGGAGAGTAACTATCACTGGAAGTATCTATGTTTATTGTGTCTAAAAGTAAGTTCTCAACTATATTAGAATTCAAACTAAATATATCAAGATTTAGAGTATTTGCAATGACTTGATTTAAGGATCCTGTGCCCCCAGTATTTATGTATCCAAGAGATGAAAATACACTTGTTGCAGCAGTTGCCAAACCACTGACTTGAACATTCTCTGTTGAGGTCGAACCGGTCAAACTTTCACCTAAAATAGACACAATTTCATTCTGGGTTTTTATAGGTGATGATGTGAATTGAGGACTGATATTATCCAGGCTAGAATTGTTCAAAGTCATGATAATATCTACACTGTTTCCTTCACTGTCAAATTCCTTAAGAGTTGCATTTAAAGACAGTGCCAAAGATAGCTTGTTGGTCAATGAGTTCTTACCAAGTGTGATCTTACCACTGTTTATGAAGAAATTCTTCTGGAAGTAAAACAATTCACCTTGAGCTATTGATACAGATCCTGAACCATACATCTCATCAAGTTTCTTATCTATATAAATGTTTACATTCTGGTCTTTTTCAAGAGTTGCTTTGAGCAGAGGATTATCAATATCTGGATAGTAAACTGTAACATTATCTTCTGTCTGAAGATCTATGTTTACTGTATAGTTAGATGATGTCGTTATCCAAGGAGGAAGATAATCCAAACTTCCTTTAACAAATGCATCTTTGATGACTAAATTGCCGTTTATGTACGTCCATTGGTTCTTATGAGTAACAGTGAGGCCATCTTTAGCATAACCTTCAGACCAGACTTTTTGATTTAATAGAGGGAAAATTCCTTTAACATAATCATCTGTATGAAAATCAACACCCCATCCAACTGTCAAACCTGGAATCAAATCTAAATAGAAAGTTAAAGTCCCACGAGATGTTTTATTATCATCACTGTTGTAAACTGAAAAATCAACATCACGAGCAATCAACTCATTTCCAAATGCAAGAATTTCTGCATTGAAAAGGGATACCTCCTGGTCTTGAAGATAAAGAATTTTTCCTTTCATCTTATTCAACTCAAGCATTCCATAATATTTTGGATTGTCGTTTAGATCAGTAATTTGAAGGTTTCCTGTTATATTTCCATCATAGAATTTCATAGTATTCAGATAAAGAATTCTTGATATTATATTTATAGGTAAATATATATTTGATAGCATCAAATTTACATCACTTCCACTGTAGTCTATATCAGCATCCACTCCAATTCCAAACGATTTATCTATGGAAATATTTGCCTTTTTTGAAGCCAGTTTTACTTCACCATTTAAGTTCTTTCCATCGATTTTAACAACTTCATTTTCAACAGAAAAATCACTATCAATATTCGTAAATTGAAGCTTATCAAGAGGCGTATCTTCCCAAAGTTTTTCAATTACTTTTGTGTCTTTTAAGACCGACAAATCATCAAGTTTTAAGGATCCATATATACCATCAAAAATAGAATAATTTATCTTCTTTTCTTTGATAAAAGAGCTTCCTTTTTTAAGAATTTCTGTCCAATCTAACTTATTTTCTTCATCAATCAGGGAGGTTCTGTAAAGCTGAATTATATTGTTTATAAAGCTATCAACATTCAGAGAAAAATCCAAATTTCCAGTCGAATTTTGATTTGTGTTTTTTGCGTGTTTTAAGTACGAAATAGTTGAATATAAGTCCAATTGCTTTGTGAGAGTATCAAAACTTACAGTTGAGTTATCAACACTTAAATCACCTGCCTTGATGTCAAAGGATGATAATTTATAAACAGGTCCATCAACTTCAATATTAGATTCAAAAGAGAAATTTGTTGATGAAACTACATTATTAATAGTTGTAGTTGCATCGCTGCTTTCTAGAGATTGAACATCTACAAATGGTAGTAGAGATAGAGTTCTGAACAAGAAATCACTTGCATTTCGATTGCTCTCTTTTGTCTCAACTTCTTCAGTAGAAGTTGCAACAGTTTTATCGTACAGAGACATAGAACCGCGATATGTATTTGTGTCGTCATGGTTTGTATTACCAATCAATCGGAAGTTCAAAATCAAGTTATCATCTAACTGCAGAAGTGGAGCAAAATTCACATTTGCAACATCTATATAAAGATCACTGCCAAATCCTTTGTTCGAAACAACAACGTCAAAACTTTGGTCTCTACCATCACCAAAACTTACATTCAAAGTATAAGGATTGAATTTCATATCATCTGTTTTTTCAATTTTTTGATACTTAAGATTACCAGTGTAGCTATTTGTTTGGCTCTTGGTATTTGAGTTATTTTTGTAAATCAAATTATCAATGCTAATCAGGTTATTATCAACCAGCGCATCGAATCCTACGTTGATTTTATCTTCATTGTATTTCAGCAGTACCTGGTTAGCTACAAACTTCCAATCGTTTATATCATTTAAATCAAATGATAGATTTCCATTTATAATAGAATTATCAAGTGATTTTATATAGAAATCTTTTAAAATAAGCGAAGCATTGATAGCTTTTCCAATCTGAATGTTGAAGTCAATGCTATCTTCATCCCCAACTGTAATATTATAATTGTCTAAATCAATATCAACATTCAGACTATATGAATCCTCATCAATTGCTAAATTGGTGTTTAGATTTATATTGTTTGAGTTGAAATTATTTAAAACACCAGTAAAATCAAATGATTCTACTTTTGGAATCAATATATTGAAAGCCATTTTATCATCTTCATTTTGATACATTGATGCAATAACAAGCTTGTTGCTGTTATCAATTTTTGCAATATCAAATGAAAGATTTGGAATTTTGGTATCATTGTCATAATTTCCAGAAACAAACAGTCTGTAGCCAAAAGAAGCAATGCTCAATTTTGATAGATCTATCGATGAATCTTTTATATCTGAATCAAGATTGAATCCAATGTTCAAAGGAGTCTTACCAAATATGAGGTTATTTGCCACAATTGAAGCATTTAAATCACCATTGGATTTCAAAAAAGCTGTATCAGATAATTTACCACTGAAGTTTAAAGAACCATCTACAGATGTATCCTCATTAATGTAATTATCAAGAATTGGTATGTATCTATCAATAAAATAGTTCATTCCAAGTACATTAAATTGCGTGAGTTCGATATTTGCTTCGAGATTGCCATCTAGGATGCCTTTCTGTGTGCTTGCAACAATATTGGCTATCAAGCCATCTCCTAAATTTACCTGTCCCTCCACCATCTTTAAATCATTATTATCGAAGGACAGAGGTCCTTGGTAAGCAAGGCTTATATCTAGAGGATCAGTTATCTTAGTAAGTTTGTTATCATTTAAATCAAGAGTTATGGTGATATAGTTAAAGTTATCAAGAGTGAATATGGTATCCACATTACCTGTAAAATTACTTTCAATTGGATCTATTGTACCATAAGTGTCTGACGACAGTGATACATCAAGCTTCTTATAACTATCTTTCAAATTATTCAAAGTAAGCTTTGATATATCAATCTTGCCATTCTCATTGTAGTAAATAGAAGAATCAAAAGATGCTGATGCTTGTGCCTTCAATTCATTGAAGCCCACTTCATTCTTATCTTGCTCAATGTTCAAATTGGGTGCATATAGTTGTAAAGATGTTGGAATGGCTCCTGAATCTGAAGAGAGACTTAAATCTAATTCAGAAAAATTTAATTCTAAAGAATTTGCAAGTGCTACATAATTGTTATTTCCACTGGTAAGGACTATAGAGGTCTTATCATCAACATATGATGCATTTACTCCAAGTGTGTCCATATCAATATTCAAATCATCAGAGTGCAGGTTTAAATCTTGTAGAGAGTTATATATCGAGTAGTCTTTAAGATTTGAGAAAATCTTTGTCTGTCCTTCGTCTATACTCAAAACATAATCATTGAAAAATCCTGATAGTTTTTTATAATCTAGAACAGCACTTTCCATATTCAATAAAGAATATGATAGTTCTAACTCATCTAGATCAAAAACTATAGGAATCTGAGAAAACTCAATATCATAGCAATCAACATTCAAGTTTGTCTTGTTTAAATCCATGTTAACTTTATCCAATGAAAAAGTAATAGATTCTGTTTCAAATACTATATCAGATAAATTAGCAGTTATAGATTGAAGGTTTGTCTCATCATTGATCTTTATTTTTAAATCATTAAATTTTGAAGAGATTGTTATACTGTTCATCAGATAATTTAATGAACCTTGTTTTATTTGAACATCAAACATCATGTTCTTTAAAATTGAAGGAATGTATGGCTTTAAATCAACTGATCCATTTTTGTTTATATCAGCCTTAAATTGACTGTAATCAAAATCTTCTTTTTCAGAATCATTTATAGCAATTTCGCTATTTTGATTTGAAAAAGTATTTTCTTTTATCTTCAAACCGGTCAGTCCGCTTGAAAGATCAGAGAAGTTTTCATTGAAGTTGACATCCATATTCCCAACTTGCAAAGAGAAGGTTTTCTGTCTATGAAAAAATATTTTTACATATGCTATAATTGATTGGTTCAATTCAACGTCATCCATTGAAATAAAGATGTCATCACCTTTTTTTATCGAAATGTTATCAATTTTCTGATTCTTCAAAAATGATTGATTTATATCTGTGATTTCAACTGAATAATCTGATGGAAGCTCTAAGTTCTGGAAAAGGGCATTTGATACAGCTTCTACTGGAGTTTTTGCATTTAAATATAGAATACCTAAAGCTGATACAATGAACAACGAAAACATGACAACAAAAATTGTGACCACTGTTGTTTTTGTATTATGATATTTCACGGGTAACTCCTATAGATTTTATAATAAGATTATAGTACGTATAAAAGATTTTTTCATTAATTATCTTGTAAAAAAAATAAATAAAAAGCAATATTAGGTAAAGTAATTAAAAGGTAGGCTATATGAATAATATTTTAAACAATTTCATAGTCCTTGAAGGGTTAGACGGAGCTGGAACCACCACTCAACTAAAAAAACTAAAAATAGAATTAGAGAATCTAGGAAAGAGCGTTTATACGACTAATGAACCAACATCACGTCCAATTGGAAAACTTGTTAGAACCGTTCTAGCAGGTGATTTCAAGACAACTGATCTAGCTTTGGCTCGTTTGTACAGTGCTGACAGAGATGATCATCTATTCAATACTGAAGATGGCGTTGTTAAGCAAGTAAATAATAATAAAATTGTAATAAGTGATAGATATTTTTACTCATCTCTTGCTTATCAAGGTGTGAATTGTGATTTTGATAAGGTTGTGGAACTGAATGCTGATTTTCCACATCCTCAAGTTTTGATATATATTCAAACACCAACTGAAGAATGTGTTTCTAGAATTGACAAACGTGGAGAAAAAAAAGAGATATTTGAAAAACTTGATTTTTTAACAAAGGTAAATGACAATTACAATAAAGTTCTTGAAACACTTCCAGAGGGAGTTAACTTAGTTAAAATTGATGGAACCAAATCCATAGATGAAATCACAGCTATAATGCTAGAAGAAGTAAGAAATATTTTAGACATTTAGAGTTTCAGATTCCAAAAAAAGGTAGCATTTGAAATATTAACATTTTAAATGCTATCTTTATCCCCTTTTAACTTTTTACTATTCTTATTATTATATTTTTATGATTGATTACACATTAGAAAAAGAAGATAACTTAATAGATGGTTTGAACCGCTTAAAAGGAATAACAGAATTACTCAGAAGTGAAAACGGATGTCCATGGGATAAAAAACAATCAGCAAAAAATTTTGCTATTTACCTCATTGATGAAACATATGAATACATAGATGCAATTAACAATAAAGATAAAGAAAACCAGAGTGAAGAGCTCGGTGATATCATAAACAATCTGTTGATGCTCACAACCATTCATGAAGAAACAGGATTTGATGTTGTTAAAACAATAAACGATGAATGTGAGAAAATTGTTCGACGCCATCCACATGTTTTTACATCTGATGCAAAAGCAGAGAACAGCGAAGATGTTCTAAAAATTTGGGATAAAGTTAAAACAGAGATTGAAGGTAGAACTCCAAATAAAGAGAACTTTTTTGATAAGGTTCCACAATCTTTACCTGAGATTGCAAAAGCTTTTGAAACACAAAAACTTGCAAGTAAAGCAGGATTTGATTGGATTTACAAACAGGATGTCATTGATAAAATCTGTGAAGAACTAGATGAATTGATTGAAGCCGATACAGCTATTTCTAGATCTCAGGATGAAGTTGAAGACGAACTTGGTGACTTACTTTTTGCAGTCATCAATTATTCAAGATTTCTAAAAGTAAATCCAGCAGTTGCACTAAGACGCTCAACCAATAAATTTCAAAATCGTTTCAAAGAATTAAAAAATATCTGTGATGCTCGTGATATTGAAATCACTCCAACCAATGTTAAAGAATTAGACAAGGTTTGGGAAGAAGTTAAAGAAAGACAGAAAGTAGATTTTGATATCACCAAAAACAAATAACATAGATTTATTGATAAGAGCTCATATTTTTTGAGCTCTTATTTCCATATTTTGGCAGGAATTTTAATATTCTTTCCTTCCATCATCACGCTATATAGATTTTGATAATAAAGATACTGCTTTTCATTATTGATGTCTTTAAAAATTGTTGAAATGTAATACAGACATTTAATTCTAAATGAGTCTGTCAATTTTTCATCTTGATAAATTTTATTCAGAAGCGTCAAATAGGTTGAATTGAAGCAGCTGTAACTATAACACAGATCAACAAGCTCTTCTAATTTATCAATTTTATTCTCTTCATAAATCTGAGATAGCATTGTACTTACAACATTACTTGCTGAATCATAAGATAAGATTCTCAATTTGATGACATCATAATCATCAAGATCTTCAAGATAATTATCAAGGACCTTGTTGGCCTCAGCTTTTTTATTTGATCTATAAAGAGCAACGTATTCTATTTTTCTATCACTCTTACTTATTTCTAAGTTACTATTTTCCATCTTTTCAATTATAGATAAAGAAGACTTCATGTCTCCATCAAGAAAATAAAGTTCAATTAAATTCTCAATGATAAGTTGATCATTCAAATGAGAGGCAACTTCATAAGATTCCAGAGCTTTTCCATACTCACCCAGTTGATAATAGTTGTCCCCTTTTAAAATAAAAGTCTGGTACGACTCATCTTTCTTATCAATAAGACTCAAGTATTTTAAAGATTCTTCATAGTTTTTTTCAGAGTAGGAATTTCGGGCACTGTTCAGTGTCATTTTCGTACATGAAGTTATAGAAAAACAAAAAAGGCAAATAATGAAAATCCAAAAGTTTTTCACTAGATGCCTCCTATATAATAATAAAAAAAAGGTAATCAATAAGCCGAGTTTTGTATAACGATAATCATCTATCTACTAATAGCATTACTGCTATTCTCTAGCATTCTACCCGTAAGATTGAGCGGACAGCCCACTTACTGCTTGAACTTGCTCCAGACGAGGTTTACCATGCCATGGAATGTTACCACCCATGCGGTGAGCTCTTACCTCACCATTTCACCCTTACCAATTTCTTGGCGGTTTATTTTCTGCTGCACTTTCTATAGCATTACTGCTTCCGGACGTTATCCGGCGTCTTTGTCCTGTGGAGCCCGGACTTTCCTCATACAACACATGATTGCACGCGATTATCTAGATTACCTCAATTAAAATTCAAATTATATTAAATATCGTCCAAATCAAATTCATCATCATCTGTGAAGCTGGTCAATCCACCTTCTTCGATAGTTACAGAACTTGTATCTGCTAGAGCCTTGTCTTCATAGAAGAGTACTCTTGAACAGTATGGGCAAAATTCAATTTCATTTTCTGCTCTTACATCATTAACAAACTGTGCTGGTAACAATGTATGACAACCACAACAAACATTATCATGAATTGGAACAATACCTGTACCAATTTTGTTTTTAACAATTATAGCGAACTTTTTGTATAATTCCTCAGAAATACCATCTTCAGTTATACTTAGTTTGCATTGGTGTTCTAAAGTTTCTAATTGAGTTTTTTTAACAGCTAAGATCTCTTCAATCTTGGAACCTTCTGCAGAAACTTCACCTTCATTAGATTTCATTTCAACTTCTTTTGCTTCCAATTCAGCTTTTAAATCAACAAGAATTTTTTCTTTTGCGTGAAGCTGTTTTAATAAACTCTGTTCACGAATTTGAGAATCACTTATCTCTTTTTCAAGAGCTTCAAATTCTCTTTGAGTTGAAATCAACTCCATCTTCTGTTGAAGTTTTTCATGAGCGATAACAGCGTTATCATAATCAAAACGAAGAGTCTTTGCATCTTTATCAAATGTTTGAACGTTAACGTACAAGTCATTGTACTCTGATTTGATTAATTCAAGCTTCTCTTGTTTTTGCTTTAATTCTTGAGGTAATGTCTTTATTTCTTCCTCAACCTGGAATTTTGCCTTTAGGCTATCTTGAAGCTTGGTTAACTTTGTGAATACTTCTTTTTGCATCACTTTCTCCTGAAACTATGTTATCTTTAAGCACAAAAACGTTAATTTAAGTACTATTGTTACTATATAATTGTAGATAAAAACTACTAGGTACAACAAGAAATTAACATATCATATATTTAACTCTTGTTCAATCTAATTATTTATTAATATTATTTCCTGTGTTTAAAACCATTGGCATTATAATACTAAAAACTTTTAAATAACAAGAAATAATACTAAAATATTAATTATTTGTTACCAATATTATATACCCTACCTACAAAAAATTAATTAAGTAGGTAGAATTAATCTATTTTTTATGAATTTATAAAATCTTTCAACTGTTTAGCTCTTTTTGGATGTCTCAATCTTCTGAGGGCTTTTGCTTCGATCTGTCTAATTCTTTCTCTTGTTACACCAAAATACAAACCAACTTCTTCCAAAGTTAAAGAGTATCCACCATCGAGGCCAAAACGCATCTTAAGTACTTCTTGTTCTCTAGGAGGTAAGGTATGGAGAACATCTTGAAGTTGCTCCTGTAACAAACTATAAGCTGTTTGAGTTGCAGGATTTTCAACATCTTTATCTTCAATGAAATCAGATAACAGTGAATCTTCTTCCTCACCAACAGGAGTCTCAAGAGAAATAGGTTCTCTAGCAACGTTTTTAACTGCTTTAACCTTCTTCTCATCCCAACCAAGTCTATCAGCAATTTCTTTATCAGTAGGGTCTCTTCCCAAAGTCTGCATAAGTAATCTAGATTCTCTAACAACTTTGTTTATCTGCTCAATCATATGTACAGGAACACGAATTGTTCTAGCCTGGTCACTTATTGATCTTGTTATAGCTTGTCTGATCCACCATGTAGCATAAGTACTGAATTTATAGCCCTTTCTGTATTCAAACTTCTCAACAGCTTTAATCAAACCAATATTACCTTCTTGAACCAAATCAAAGAAATGCAAACCTCTATTTGTATATTTCTTTGCAATTGATACAACAAGACGAAGGTTGGCACGAATCAAACGATCCTTCGCTGTCTTCATCATTTTTTGTCCACGTTTTATTTCAACAGCCTTTGAAAGTATTTCAATTCTTGTTGCTTCAAATGTGTACTCTATTTCTTTTAAAGTCTTTTCTGTTTGCTGATAAGTAGAAATTAAATCTTTGATTTCATAAGAATTCATATTTAACTTCTTTTCAATACTTGCTGATTTAGATCTTGTAGCCAAATCTCTTCCTAACTGTCTTAGATCTTTTGTAGATACAATGTGCAGTTTGTTTTCTAAAGATTGTAGAGACTCCATCTCACTTGTTATGGTGTGCTCTGCTGTTACATATCTGTCAGTAAATGCTGTAAGCTCTTCAGGCTGTAGATCAACTTTGTCCAATTGATTCAACAATACCTTTCTCTCTTTAGCCAAAGGTTTATCAGTCATGAAGTCTGAACCAGCTTTTATAAGCTTGGTTTTATGTTCATTATAATTTTTTAAATTTGACTTTATAGGAGCTAATTGCTCTCTGTAGTATTGATTATATCTTTTCTGCTCACTGAGCAAATCTTTCAATTCTTTCTGAGAGAATTCCATTTCAGATTCATCAACTTTAGTTTCAAGCTTTTTCAAGATATCAATAAAGAAAGAAATCAATATGCCACTATCTCTAATGACCTCACCGATTATTTTGTTACCTTCTTCCATCTGTTTTGAAAGAATAACTTCTTCTTCAGCTGACAACAAATTCTCTCTTCCGATTTCTCTTAAATAAAGACGGATTGGATCATCTACATCACCTTTTGTATTTGTTAATACTCCAGCAGATTTTTTTTCTTCTTTAACTTGTGTATGATCAAATGAATTGATATCAATAACTTTCTCAGATGAACCAACAGTTTCTTCTTCTCCAGAAAATTCCATTCTGAGTGATGAGTCTATTTCTATTTCCTCATCATCTGAATCGTCATCGTCGTCATCATCGTCGTCGTCATCGTCATCATCACTGTCTTCATCTTCATCAGGTATTGTTTTTAAAGTTTTACCTTTAGGTTCTTCCAATACACTTAAGATATCATCATCTTCACTTTCATCAACATCATCATCAATCAAGGCATCATCAGACTCATCGACTTCACCAGCAATGATGTCTTCTTCATTGGGATCTTCTTCAATATCACCGAGAATATCAACAAGAACCTCATTGGTTTTTGTTTCAACTACGCTCTCTAAATCAATATCTTCGTTTTCATCATCAATTTCTTCTTTTTGAGGCTTGATGACTTTTACTTTAAGTTTAGCCTTAGCTTTTATTTTGATTTTTTTAGATGGTGCTATTTTAGCAATTACTTTTACTTTCTTTTTATTAGCTCCATCTTCATCGCTAGCTTTTTTAAAAAGTAAATTTTCTGATAGAAGTTCTTTGTTGGGCATTCTTTGCATATCCTTATAACTAATTACTTTCACTGAGACTCGCTCTCAATGAAGCGACGTTTTTGTCTAAATCCATTTTCTCTTTCATAAGTTGTTCAATGTTCTCTTCATCACCTGAAGTCAACGTCAACCTAAAAAGTTTCTCACATTTTTCTTTTTCTTTTTCCAAAGTTCTTATTCTAATTCTTGTAACCAATTCATCTATCATTTCTTGGCAGTTTCCTTGTTTAAAATCTTCCATCAAATATGAGGAAGAAACATCTGCCACCAGTTGTGGATTATGAATCAAAAGTAAGAAATAATCATCTCCGCATATATCATCATGAGATCTGGAATAATCCTCTAATATATTATATAAAGAAATAGCCTCCTCGTCTTCTAGTTCTTCAATTGATACTTGGCCTCTTAAGGCTGGGTATAACTC
The DNA here is from genome assembly GCA_023231265.1 of Sphaerochaetaceae bacterium. Lineage (GTDB taxonomy): Bacteria > Spirochaetota > Spirochaetia > Sphaerochaetales > Sphaerochaetaceae > Pleomorphochaeta. The sequence goes on along the minus strand of JALNVT010000034.1, from coordinate 1,525 downwards.
CCGATTGTTAACTATCAACAATAATAACGTTAAATCTATATTCAATCTCTTTTGTGTAAGAGGTAATATACTCAATTCTTTTTGTACAGAGTCATCAATTACATTGGAAGATGGATTGTAGTCTTTGTAATACTGTGTTACAACACTTTTTGTTCCAACTCTCAATATTTCTGATATTCTCTGGAGCAATGAATCTTTTTCTATTTCAGATTGTGTGGCATCTAAATAAGGTGTAAGAAAAGAGAAAATTTCATCTTTACCCTTTGGGCTTTGTATATCATATAATGAAGTTGCATAATTTACAAGATAATCAAATCCCGAAATTTCATTTGAAGTTTCTTTTTTTAGCTCTTCCTCGCCTTTTTGCATCAAAAGCTCAGATGGATCATTAAATTGTACAAGATCTATGACATAATTCTGAATTCCATACTGCTGAAGGAGAATCAATGCCTTGATTGTTGCCTTCACTCCAGCACCATCATTATCGAATAGAACAGATACTTTTTCACAATATCTTGATAGCAATTTTACCTGTTCTTTTGTAAAGGCTGTTCCAAGGGATGCAAGTGCATTGGTAACACCTGCTTGATGAAGTGCAACTACATCAAAATTACCTTCACATATTACAGCACTTTTCGTCTGTTTTAAAGTTTCTAATGATTCATAAATTCCAAATAGATTTCTTTTTTTTGAGTAAATTACAGTTTCTGGCGAATTTCTATATTTAGCCTTTGAAAATCCACTTAGGTCTCTTCCAGAAAATGCTACAGTTTTGTTATCCCATGTTCTAACAGGGAAGACAAGACGATTGGAAAATAAAGAACCAAGATTGGTAGAACCATCCCTTGAACTTGTAAAAAACAGACCACTGTCATGAAGGAGCTGTTCGCTGTAATCACCACTTTTTTTAATTCTTTTGTAGAAATAATCACCTTGAGGAGGTAAATAACCAAGTGAGAATTTCTCTACCATCTGCAATGAAACTTTTCTTTCAGCAAGATAATCTCTTGCTCCCTGAGCTCCAGGAGATTTTAAAAGGTATGCTGTCATGAACTTTCTAGATCTATCATAAAGAGAGTATAATTCTGAAGACAGAACTCCACGTGCTCTATCAGCATCACTTTCCATTCCAAGAGGGACTCCAACGTCTTCAGCAATTTTTCTTATTGCTTCTATGTAGCTTAAATTATCCATCAGTGAGACAAATTTAAATATGTCTCCACCTACTCCACATCCAAAACAATGGAAATATTGCTTATCATCATGAATGTACATACTTGGAGTATCTTCTTTATGAAAAGGACAACAACAAACATAATCAGAACCATTTCTGTGAGTTACTTTAGCATAACGAGAGATATAGTCTGATAAATAAACCTTATTTTTAATATTTGTAATAGTTTCTTGTGAAATCCTTGCCACGAATGCTCCTATATATAATGTATTAATAGTTCAAAATTATTGGGATAAAATCTTTCATCAATTTCAATTGCTTTTCAATTTCTGATCGTTTTATCTTTTTAGT
>JALNVT010000033.1 GCA_023231265.1 Sphaerochaetaceae bacterium | reverse complement strand
CAATTCAAGATATGGTCAATAATGGAATTGATTCTTTGATAATTGATCTCAGAAATAATGGTGGTGGTGTGGTAGAAGATGCAACCAACATTGCAAATCTATTCTTAGATGGACAGAACATTGTCACAACACAGAACAAAGAGACACTTGAAAACAACACCACAAAGACTGTATCAAGTTCAGATACATTGGTTCCTATGGACTTTCCTGTTGTGATTCTGGTAAATGGAGGAACAGCTTCATCTTCAGAAATTCTTACAGGAGCCCTGAAGGACAACAATCGTGCAACTGTTATAGGTGCCCAGACCTTTGGAAAGGGTGTCATGCAGCAGATATTCTCCCTGAATAAAGCACTTGTAAAACTCACAGTGGCACACTATCTGACTCCAAATGGAACAGATATAAATGGTGTTGGAATAACTCCAGACATAGTCATGGAAGACCATGAGATGAGTGATGAAGAATTCACTCTCTATGAAGACATCATGAATGACAACATAATTTCAGATTATGTTGATGCAAATCCTGATTTCACACAAGAAAACGTAGATAAGTTTGTCGCACAGTATGATGATCAAGATATCTACCAACCTTTCCTCAAAATCCTGGTAAGAAATGAATATCTTTATAGAATGGATTATGATGATAGACCTAAATATGATAGCGTCAATGATGAATATCTGAAGACTGCAATCGATTTTCTGGAGAAATAAATGAGACAATACGTACTTCCTTCTTCTTACGATGGAGAGAGCACTCTTACTTTAGAGAAAAAAGACAGCCAATACTTCATTAAAGTACTGCGACTTAAGGTCGGCGATAAAATAGTGGCTATAAGCAATGAAGGCAAGACCTACCAACTAACACTCATTGATTTTGACAGAAGCAGCTGTACTCTTTCCTCAATACCTCTGAAGTCAACAGAAGAAGGAGAGTCGACAGACTCTCTGCCTTCTTTCAGTGGACAATATCCAAACATCCATCTTTTTCAGTGCACCTGCAAGGGCAAGAAGAATGATGGAATAATAAGAATGGCCACCGAGATGGGAGTCAGATCAATAACATTGGTTCAGAGCAAATACTGCATATCAAAGAAAGATAAAAAAGATAACAGCAGATATGAAACAATCATAAAAGAAGCAAAGCAGCAATCAGGATCTCCAATCCCAACAACCTTCAATGAGGTCATAAAGATTGAGGACCTACCCAAGATATGGAAGGAATCATTGATATTCTTCCATCAAAGCAAGGTTGAAAGTCAAAAAGATCTCAAGACATTGCTCAAAGATTTTCCAATAGATAAACCAATTGGTATTCTCATTGGTTCTGAAGGTGGTTTGAGTGATGCTGAATGTGATATGTTGATGAGAGCAGATTTCAACCCTGTTCTTCTGAAGACAAACATCCTCAGAGCTGAAACAGCCTCTATCTGTGCAATAAGTGCAGTGCATACACTGCTTACAGAAAGATAAACATTCAAACTATCATATAAAGAAAGCAATCCTTTTGAGATTGCTTTCTTTATATCAATTATTATTTAATCGTAAAACTTTGCAATATAACTACTGCTTGAAAATACAGGGGGAGCAATAACATTAACTCCCCCTGTAAAAAATGAACAACAGAACTAAGTTATAAATTATTTGTATCTAACGATACTATTTAATTTTATCTTCAAACGAATAGTGCACATTACAACCACCACATGATGAACAGTTTCCTGAACATCCAGAAGGTTCTTTACCATTCTTTTTATCGATGATTGCCTTAATGACAACACCAAATACAAGTGCAAAAGCACCAATTCCAATTATATAATCAACCATAAATGGCCTCCTAAAATCCGAATATCAACCCTAGAATTCTCACAGCAAGTGCAACAACATAAGCTGCTAGCATCTGTATTCCAACCCCTCCGGCTGTTCTTCTTATCGTCTTCAACTCTCTCTTCATTGCACCAACCGCTGCAAAGCATGGCATACAAAGTAAGTTAAACATTATATATGCAAATCCACCACTGGTAGACGGCATATCTCTTTTCAAAGATGGGAAGGCATTTGGATCTTCACCATTAGCCAAGACATCTGCATACAATTCATTTGCCGTATCTATATCAAATACTCCATTTTCAAATCCTTCTGCTTCTAATTGAGCAGAATCTGAACCAAAGTAACTCTCTAAATATTCTTCACTTAAATCTTCATCATAAACTTGAGCAAAAGTTGCTACAACGTTTTCTTTAGCAATCCAACCTGTGATGATACCAACAGTAGGTCTCCATCCAGTAAATCCTAATGGACTGAATATAGGAGATATTGCATTTCCTAAAGAGGCCATGTATGAATCATCCATATCACTCATAACACTCTCACCGTTATTAGCTATTCTATTCTCTCCTGTGAAAGAAGCTGTATTGAAGTTGGTCAAGAACCAAATCAATATAGTTGAAACAAGAATTACAGATCCAGCCTTCTTACCAAATCCCTTCACCTTTTCAAAAGAACGATTCCAAATAGATTTTAAAGTTGGAAATCTGTACTGTGGTAATTCCATCAAGAAGTTCGATTTCTGACTGTGATACAAGAACTTATTCATAAGAAGAGATACCACAATGGCTGTTGAGAAAGTTAATATGTAAATAAGGAATGTTACATTCGCTGTCTCCTGAGCTGGAAATAATATTGCTACAAACAATGCTATAATAGGTAGTTTGGCTCCACAAGGAATGAATGGGGTGATAATAGCTGTTATATGTCTGTCTTTCTCTTCATCAAGAGTTCTTGTGGCCATGATAGCTGGAACACTGCAACCAAATCCCATCAACATAGGGATGAAAGATTTACCTGAAAGTCCAAAATGTCTGAAGATTCTATCCAAAACAAAGGCAACACGAGCCATATATCCACTGTCTTCCAATATTGATAAGAACAGATATAGAACCAATACCAATGGCATGAATCCAAGTATGGCTCCAATACCACCCATGACTCCGTCAATGACCAAGCCATATGCCCAAGGGGATGCTCCAACTATTGCTCCTGATATCAGGGAAGTTAAGAAATCCCAAATTGCTGTAACCCAGTTTGCCAACAATATTCCAAGACCTGGTATACCAAGACCAAATAAATTATCACTCAAACTGACCTGGAAAAGAAAATATATAATCAGAGCGAAAATAGGAAGTCCCAAAACTTTTGAGGTTAGATATTTATCCAACTTACTTGATTTTGAATCTTCACTCTTCAAAACAACATTTTTTTTATAATTCTTTGAAACTACCTTAGCAATCTCATCATAACGAGCATTGGCCTGACCTTCATCATCCAAGACCTTGATCTTTTCATATACAGAGAGTTTATTTGGTACTATATTCTTTTCAATTGTCTCTTCAACAGCTTTAAAAAGTTCATCAGTACCTTCTCCTGTTTTTGCAACAATTCTAACAACTTTAACACCAAAATGCTTTTCCAGACCTTCAACATCAATCTTCTCACCACGAAGCTCAATTTCATCACTCATATTCAATGCAAGAACAGTAGGGATTCCTGTTTCCATTATTTGCATAGCAAGATACAAGTTACGTTCCAAATTGGGAGATTCTATAACATCCACCACCACAGAAGGCTTCTCATTTACAATGTAATCATGAGCAATCTTTTCTTCTGCACTATATGGAGATAGGGAATATGTTCCAGGTAAATCCAATATTGTGATTTCCTTATGATTCTTCCAAACTCCATCTTTCTTATCTACAGTAACACCTGGCCAGTTACCTACATGCTGCTTAGAACCCGTTAAAAAATTGAATAGTGTTGTTTTCCCGCAATTCGGGTTACCTGCCAATGCAATCGTATGTTTCTTCATAATATTAAAACCTCTTAAAAATATTAGTGAGTATGTTATTAGTTAGCTTACACTAACTCTAAAAACAAAAAAATATCATTTATTATAAATAGCTTATGATAACTTTTATAACAAATTTATAGATATTTTATTCAATGTTAATTGATTTTGCTTCAGATTTGCGTAGGCTCAAATTATAGCCTCTCAATTCAATTTCAAGAGGGTCTCCCATTGGAGCCACTTTGATCAATTTGATCTGTACTCCAGTAGTTATTCCCATATCAAGAAGTCGTTTTCTAACAACGCCTTGGTTTTCGAAAGAAAGAACTTTTCCACTTTCTCCAATACTTAAATCCAACAAATTCTTCATTTATTGCTCCTATTGATGTTATTTTTATATTACTTGTATTAAATGAGCTAGGCCTTTATTCAAAGCGAAGCGTGTGTTTTGAACTTCAATAATCAATCCAGCATTGGTGATGTCAATTATTTTTATATTTCTACCAGGAACTATACCCATAGACATGAAACGGTCTTTATATTTATTACCAGCGGAAAAAGAAATGACTTGTTTTACTTCACCTGGGTTAACATATGATAATGGCATATTTGAATCTCCTGTTATACTTATCTAACTTTCAAAGGTATGTTAACCAACACTAATCTTTTTGTCAATATTTTTTTATTAAATAAAATTTAATTTTTACAAATGCGTAATATATTGTAATATCTTGAATTTTTTTGTAGCACCCTAAAAACACTCAAATAAAATTAATTACATCCGTGTAAAATAAAAATCACTAACTTTTTTAACAGCTTGTGGATAACTTGTGGATAACTTTTTAAAACCCTACAAAGTAAGTTCTATATAATAGTTATATATACTCATATAACTATGCTATAGCAACTAATAGATATTTTATTTAATTTGTTTATAGGTAAAGAAATAATTATAAATACTCTATAATAATAATGATTATTGATAGTAGTTTATTTCTTGCATAGAAAGAATTTAGATTGCAAAGTTTTGCTTGTGGATAACTTGTGGATAACTTTTTTTGATATTATGAATATGAAGTCACATATATTTTACTATTCATATAATAACTAAAAGTATATATACCTAATTTGAGCTTATTTTTTGATGAAAGTTCATTTTTTAGTATTATTTTCTACATTATTGAGAGAATCTTTTCATCTTTGACCAAATATCTCAGAGACAGTGATTATTCTCATATATTGGATATTCTTGTGATATCAATATTAATACCTTTAAGTTTTTGCTCGAGATTTTCATACCCTCTTTCAATCTGATAGATGTTTTCAATCACACTTGTTCCTTTAGAACAGGCAGCTGCAATTATCAGAGCCATTCCAGCTCGAACATCAGGACTGCTGACTCTGGCACCATTCAACTTACTTGGACCATTTATAACAGCTCTATGAGGATCACACAGAATAATATCTGCATTCATTCTTATCAACCAATCTACAAAGTACATTCTTGACTCAAACATCTTCTCATGCATGAGAATTGTACCTTCCATCTGAGTGGCGGTGACTGTCATTATTGAGAGCAGATCTGCAGGAAAACCTGGCCAAGGTGCATCATCTATTTTATTTGTCATGTTGTTGAAGCTCTTCTTCATGACTCTCTCCTGTTTGGAGGAGACATAAACACTTCCATCTTCTCTTGTTGCAATATCAATTCCAAGTTTGTTGAATGCAGATTCAATGACTCTTATTGATTGATAATCTACATTCTTCAGAACAATCTCACCTTTTGTTGCAGCTGCAAGACCAATAAAGGATCCAGCTTCCATATAATCGCAACCCAAAGTATAGGTACATCCTCTGAAAGTTTTTGTACCTTTTATTGTAAGTAAGTTTGACCCAATTCCTTTTATATCACAGCCCATGAGATTGAGCATGTTGCAGAGATCTTGAACGTGTGGCTCACATGCAGCATTTCTCAATATGGTTATCCCTTCTATGGAAGAGGCCAGCATGATTATATTTTCTGTGGCAGTGACACTTGCTTCCTCAAGAAATATATCAGAAGGAACAAGTCTGTCGTATCTCACACTTAGAGTGCCTTCATCTGTAATTGAGCAGCTGGCACCTAGAGAGTTGAAACCTAGAAAGTGAGTGTCAACTCTTCTGAGCCCTATAACATCTCCTCCTGGAGGAGATATCTCAACATCGTTGAAGAAGGCAAGAAGAGGTCCCAAAAACAGAATTGATCCTCTGACCATCTCCATCTTTTGATTTAAAACACGATTCACTCTACTTTTACTTGTAAGTTTTATTGTATTTAGATCTATGTGCTCAACTTCAGAGCCCAACTCTTCAATGAGAGAGAGCATTGTATTCACGTCTTTTATGTTTGGAACGTTCTTAAGAATTATTGATTCATCAGTCAATAGGGATGCTGCAATGAGAGGCAATGCCGAATTTTTATTGCCACTTATAGAAACCTCACCAAAAACTTTTCGTCCACCTTCAATTCTATAAGCATCCATATTCAATCTCCCATCAACTAAGTAAATTATAACATATTTAATGTAATTTATGAATAAATGTTAACCCCACAAGTTTGTATATCTGTCCCTTTACTTATTCTTTTTTTATTATTATATTGTATTCACGTCGATTTGATAGCCTCCCGGCTTGCGGACGAAAAATAAACTGCTAAAGAGGGAGGGACTGAACCAAACACAGCCTCATACCCCCTTCCAGTTCAAAAATGTATATAAATATACAGAGGAAGGATATTTTTATGATAATAAAAAACCCAAAACACCATGTATTCACTTCTGAATCAGTAAGTGAAGGACACCCAGATAAAGTATGTGACCAGATCAGTGATGCCATTCTAGACGCTTGTCTAGCAGGAGATCCAACTTCAAGAGTTGCATGTGAAACTTTGGCAACTACAAACACAGTAATCGTTGCTGGTGAGATAACCACAAAATCAAAAATTGATGTTGATGCCATTGTCAGAGATGTTATAACAGACATTGGTTATACAGAAGATAACACTGGTTTTGATGCAAAGAGTGTTAAAATTACAAACCTAATTCACACACAATCTCCTGATATTGCTCAGGGTGTTACTGCAACTGACAATCTTTTTGGCGCTCAGGGTGCCGGAGACCAAGGAATGATGTTCGGTTATGCTTGTGATGAGACACCTCAATTGATGCCTTGTCCTGTGATGTATTCTCATATTTTATTGGCTAAAGCTGCAGAACTCAGAAAATCTGGTGCTGTAGACTTCTTGAGACCTGATTCAAAGAGCCAAGTATCAGTAGAATATGATGAGAACAACAGACCTGTAAGAATTACAAATGTTGTAATGTCTCATCAGCACTCACCAAACGTTTCAAGAGAAGAACTTTCTAAGTATTTAATTGAAAATGTCATCAAACCTGTATTGGAACCAACAGGTATGTTAGATGAAGATACAGAATATTTCATCAACCCAACTGGTAGATTCGTTATTGGTGGTCCAGATGGTGATACCGGTCTTACAGGTAGAAAGATCATTGTTGATACATACGGTGGTATGGGTCGTCACGGTGGTGGTGCATTCTCAGGTAAAGATCCTTCAAAAGTTGATAGATCTGCTGCTTATATGGCTCGTTACATTGCAAAGAACCTTGTTGCAAACAAGCTCTGTTCAAAATGTGAAGTTGAGTTGGCATATGCAATTGGTGTTCCTGAACCAGTATCCATTCTTGTTGAAACATTCGGTACATCTGAATTAACAAACGAAGAACTCAGAGCTGTTGTTGCTAAAAACTTTGATACAACTCCAGAAGGAATTGTTAAAACTTTAAATCTTCTTCGCCCTATCTATAGAGCAAATGATAATTATGGTCATTTTGGTAAGGATAACACTCCTTGGGAACAGATTATCACTTTAAAGAAATAATCAATTCCAGATCCTAATATTTAAACTACTGCATCAATCTATCAAGATAAAGCAGTAGTTTTTTTTGGCCTTCATCATGAATTTATTGCACTTACAAGAATCTAAATATTACAGAAGAGCCATAGAACATCAATTTACAACTGAGTAGATGACACCAATTGAACAGCTGTAGAAACCTGAAGGAAGGTCAGAGTTCCCCTCCCAACTCAAAAGAAAGGCCTTCTCAAGACTGTTCTTGTTCTCATCATGTGGACCATAAGGAATCTGAACAACATAAGAGACAAATTCAGACCTTTGGGATCTTCCTCCTTCTTCAATAAAAGAGGGATATGCAAAAACACCAGAATTATTGAAGTTATTGTTTTCTGTTGAAAGGAAATAGTTACCATCTATGGATACATCAAGAATTTTACTGGAGCCTTCATTTCCTTCAATTCTAATGATAAAATTTGGGGTCTCACCATCTTCTGTTATGGAGAAGGGTTGCTCATTATCATCAAGCACTCTGTTCTGCAGAGCTAGCACCTGATCGTTGTAGTAGATGGTTGGGTAGTAGGGCTCAACTGGAACATCTACAAAAATTGATACATCTAAAGTTCCTGAATCTGCTGCATATAAAGAGAACAGATTAAAAACAAATACAAACGCAAAAATAAATACAGCTCTATTCAACAATCTCATAGATCCTCCTTCAAAAGCATCAAACCATATAAGAAGGCTAAGTCAATTGAATATCACTGTCAACTTTTTTCAAACTGTCTGTCATTTTTATTTTAATTTACTATGTAATAACAACATAAAGGGCATAAAAAAAGAAGTCATGATGAAAATCAATTCACCACAACCTTCTCAATTTGAGTCATTATTGATTCCTATTTGCTAGGAAAAACTCTGATCTGTTTGTAAAGGTTGTCACCTTCACTTTTGGTATCAACACCATTGAAATCATTCAATGCTGTATGTACCAAACGTCTTTCAAATGGATTCATAGGTTCAAGCAAACGGCTCTTGCCGCTATATTTAACCTGTTCTGCAGTCTTGTAAGCAATTCTGATGATCTGCTCTTCATGACGCATTCTGTAGTTCTCACTGTCAATAATTACTTTTTGATCTGGGTCAATTTTACCAACAAATACATTTGTCAATAATTGAATGGCATCAAGGTTCTTACCTTTTCTACCAATGATGATAGAAGAATAATCACTTTCAATGTTCAAACCAATTTTAGCATCTTTTCTGAAAGAAACTGTAACTTTTCCAGGGAAACCCATTTTATTGAGCAATCCAACTACAAATTGAATCACCTGCTGTTCAAATTCACTGTTCAATGGAGCATCTGATTTAGAAACAATTTCTTGCTTTTCTTCTTCTGTTCCATCATTATAATGAATACGAATTTTGATATTTTTCTTAAAAAAACCTTTTTTTACAGTTTCTAAAACCTCAACATCAAAATCCTCTCGTTCAATCTGAAGCTCTTCTATAGCTTTTGCTATTGCATCTTGCTCATTTCGTCCTTCAAATTCTCTAGTCATATATGTTCTCCGATGCGAAAGAGCAATTTCAATAAATTGCTCCTCGCTTATAAAATTTCATTAAAAAATTTCTTATTTGTTCTTCTTTTTATTTTTAGAAGCATTGATAGCTTTTACATTACTTGGAGCCTTTGCTGGTTCCTTTTTGTGGTTGGTGTAAAATTGCTGACCAATACTGATTGCGTTCATAACTGACCAATATAACAATAGACCTGATGGTGCATCATACAATACGAAGAAGAACATTATAGGCATACCATAAGTCATTATCTTCATCATGCTTTCTGTCTGTCCAGCAGTCTGTCCAGTCTGAGTTATCTTCATTGAGAAGATCATACTGATTGTATAGAATATTGGAAGAAGATGTAATTGATTACCAATGAAAGGAATGGTTGCACCCCATGTTAGAACTGTATCAGGCTGTGATAAATCAGGAATCCATCCAGGGATGAACATAGCTCCACGTAATTCAAAGTTCTTATTCAATAGGCCGTAGAATGCGATAAGAATAGGGAATTGAATCAACATTGGAAGACAACCACCTAATGGATTGATCTTCTCTCTCTGATAAAGAGCACTTGTTTCTTTGTTCAATCTATCAGGATTATCTTTATATTTCTCCTGTAATTCCTTCATCTGAGGCTGTAAAGCACTCATTTTCTTGCTGCTTTCCATGCTCTTTGTTGTAAGAGGAGTCAATAATGCTTTCAAGATAATAGTCAACAATATGATTGCAACACCATAGTTAGGAACTATCTTGTAGAGCATCTCTAGAGACCACTTCAATGCAACTTCCAACCAGTTCAGGAAGGTAGATGTATCAACTGCAGTTTCAAGGTGAAGATCTGATAATCCGAATCCATTATCATTTTTATTATTGTAAATCTTCATGTTAGAAGCCAATTGTGGGCCAACATAGAATCTAAATGTATCTTTGCTGTAAGCACTGTTTATGGTTGGACGAGTGTAGAACATACCATTAAATTGTGCCATTCCATCTACATCAGTCTGTTGAGTCAATGTGATATCATATTTAGTAGCATCTGGAATTGCAATTACAGAGAAATACTTACCAGCTAAAGCTGTCCAAGTTACATACTCATCAACATCCAAAGAATCACTGACCTTCAACTGTTTTTTCTTATCAGAACCGTCATATTTTGCATAGAAACGTCTGTAAGTGTAGTTGTTGTTAGGCATTGTATCAAAAACTGGACCAATTTGAGGTTCAAAAGCTAAAGTATAAGCTTCATTTTCAAAGTTCAAAGGTAATGCTTTATTGATGCTATTACTCATTTCAATATCTACTTGGAACAGATAATCATTATCTCCCAATGTATAAGTCTTCACAACATCAAAAGATGAAGCAGGCTTACCATCAGCATCAAGTGTTGCAAATGTTTTTGTAAATATTACTTTATTGTCTTTGATTTCATAGTTGAAATTTGTATCGATAGGATTTGTTCTATCTTTACCAGCATACATCAAGAAAGCATTCTTACTGGAATCACCTTTATAGATCAGATCTACAGGTTCACCATCAGTATTGCTATGTTCTTTTAATTTTATAGATGAAACGGAAGCACCTTTTGTATCAAAGGTAATAGAGAAAACATTGGTTTCATATACAAAAGAAGTTTCAGTTGTATTGTCATCGACTGCGATTATAGAACCTGGTAAACCAGAATTCCATGCTTTATCAGCAGCAACATAAACAGATTCACTGGAACCGGTATATTCGATAGTAGAGGCATCAACACCATTACTATTACTTGTACTTATATTATCATTAGCTTTAGCTAATTGTGCTGCCTGAGATGCAGCTTCTGCATCTTCTTGAGCTTGAGCTGTTGCTAATTCTTCATCAGATGGCAAGAAATATTTCGTTTGAATGAACATTCCACCAGTGATTACAACAATTGACAACAATATTGCTATAACAGTATTTTTTTCCATACTTACTCCTGTTGAGTATGCTTATTTGGTACTCTGAACAGGAACGAAAATAGAATAATCAAATTAAAAAAAAAGCGTTGTACCAGGTTATTTTTTAATTATATACCCCAGCTTCAACACAGAGATCTATGAGTTTCTTCTTCTGTTGAAGATGTTCAACAGTCTTTCCTGGATATACCAAAAAAACAAAATCATAACCAGAAACAAAGTGAGCTTTTTCACATCGCCATATTTCCCGTAACTGTCTTCTAATTCTATTGCGCTGTACAGCATTTCCATAATGTTTTACGGGAATAACTATGATTCGACTGAATTTAAGTTCATTGGGACAAACGATGAGCTTCAAACCATGACTTGAATATTTCCGTCCTGTTTTGAAAGCTCTATTTATTTCTGATTGTTTTTTGACTATTTCTCTTTTAGAAAGGCTTCTTCTCATCACAAACAGACAAACTATGTCTACCTTTAGCTCTTCTTCTTGCTAGTACTGAACGGCCACCTGGTGTTGCCATACGTGCACGGAAACCAAACTTTCTGTTTCTTTTCACTTTACTAGGTTGGTAAGTTCTTTTTCCTTTATAACTCATTTCTTATCTCCAATATTCATCGCTTTCGCGGCATAGATTTCTATTTTAGAGGACACTACCCCTCTGAGAGGCAAAGTATATAGAGCCTCCTTGAGTGAGTCAAGGGTTACTTACAAATTATTTTTATAGATTGCACACCTAAAGAAGGAAATTCTTTCTGAATTTTCCTTAGTAACTCTTTCTTCCTCATAGTTGCTTTCTGAGCCCAAGCTGGGTGGTCTGCAACTACGATTACATTATTATACTTTATTTCCTTTACTTTCAAGTGTTTATAGTACTCACCTTGAACTATTTTGGCCCAATTTAGAGTTATTGAGCAATCCTCAATATGATTGACGTTTAATTTCTCGAGAAAGAGAGCTACAAGCTCCTTACTACTCATTGCATCTTTTGTTGCAATTCTATCATCTTCGTCAATTACCCTCATCAATAAAACCTCCATCTTTTACTGTTAAAGTAATGCTATCAGAATAAGATTCACCTTCGTTGAAGTACATTTCTTTAGGTAAAAAAGTGAAGAAGGCTTGAGAATATCCATCAAGTAATGAAAGAAATGTGTTTCTTTTCTTGATATCTAATTCAAGCAGCACATCATCTATCAGCAGAATGGGATCTTTACCTGTTTTCTTTTTGAAGAACGTGCTTTGAGTGGCTCTGAGTGCTAGAGAGGCAAGTCGAAGTTGTCCAGTCGAGCCAATAGTTGCTAGATCTCCATTTTCAGTGATGATGCTGAATTTATCTCTGGTTATACCAGAATTGCAGAAAGTCAGTCTCAATTCAGTTTCTCTTGAAGATTCTAAATATTTGACAATATCTTCCGAAGTTGAACAATTTTTCCAAGACGGTTTGTACTGTATTTTTACATTTTTGATTCCAGATACCTGTTCAAAAATAACTGGGAAAATTTGATTCATTTCATAGACAGCTTTAACACGACTTTTCATGATATTCAAACCATATTTTGCAAGCAATTCATCATAGATAGGAAGCAAATCATATCTATGCTCTTTGAGTGCCACATTTTTTTGTTTCAATACTTTTGAATAATAGCGAAGATCATCAAAAAATAATCTATCATACATACTCAATGTCTGGTTGAAGAATTTTCTTTTGAAATCAGGAGTACCATTTATGAAGTTTATATCTCCATGGGAGAACACAATACAGGGAATGTTATAAATCAAGTTCTTTCTATCAGTTATAACTTTATCATCAATTTTAATAACTCTTTTTAAATCATGATAAGAAAAAGATATATTTCTTTTCAATCCTCTCTCATCTTCAAAAGCTCCTGCCAAATAAAAAGAATCTTCTTTAAATTTTATAAGTTCTTTTAGGGAATTGGTTCTGAATGAGTTTCCGTAACAGAGTAAGTACAAAAGCTCAAGGAAATTAGTCTTACCTTGACCATTATCACCAATTAGTAAAACTTGTTTATGGTTGATATCAACCTTTTCTGTAATAGAAAGGTTTCTAAAATTTGAAGCAGTTACTTGTAAAAATTTCATTGTGTTTTATTGATGTTGTATCTCCAACGATCCTCCAAAATATATTTTTATTGCTTTTATATTATACAAGATGTGTGAAGGAATTAAAACAAAAAAAGAAGTCATTTTAGGTTTTAATTAAAAAAACTTCTTTTCTTTGTTTATAAATTATATTTTAAATTATCAAACTTGTTGGATAGGCATCAAGATATGAAGACAATCATCAGTTGCATCTTCAGCTAAAATCTTCAATGGTTTTTGAGCACTATCGAAGTTAATTGAGAAATACTCTCCATCCATAGCTTTCAATGGATCTAAGAAGAAATTGTAATTTATAGCGATTGTTACATCATCTCCGTTATAATCACAATTTAACTCTTCAACAGCTTCACCTTGTTCTGTTTCATCACTTGTAAGAATCATTTTGTTATCAGCAATCTGTAAGAAAATTCTAAAAGATTTATCTATTACAAACAAACTAACACGATTGATAGCTTCAATTGTATCTTTCAAATTTAGAATACATTTGAATTTCTGTTCGTTTGGAATTATCCTTGTGTAAACAGGGAAACCTTTTTCAACTAAAGAAGAGTACAAGAAAGTATGATCTCCAATTCTAATTGAAATTGTATTTTTATCTAAAGCAAGATCAAAGGTTCCATTTGATGGAAGTGTTCTTTTTATGATTGATACAAATTTATTTGGAATTGTTACTGCAGGGAAATCAATAAGATCTGGACTCATTGCTTTATTCATCAAAGATAATCTCTTACCATCGGTTGCAACCATTGCAACTCCATCTTCTGTTCTATGGAAAAATATACCACATAAGTAGTGTCTGGTTTCATCTTTACTTGTAGCAAAATCTGTATGATTTATCATGTCTAAAAATGCTGATGAATCTAATGTAAAAAAGTTCTTTCCTTCTGCAGTTTCAACTTCTGGAAATTCATCTGCATCAATGGATTTGATTTCAAAGTTAAAATTCTTATTTGAATCTTTTGGAAGAATTAAAAGACTGTCTTTTTTTGATTCAATAATAATATGAGAAATACCGTTAAAAGCTTTCAAAACATCATTGAGTTTATCACATGAAACAGTAGTTACTCCTTCTTCTAAAGTAGTTACATCCATTATGTTTGTAAAGCCCATATTTCCGTTGGTTGTCTTGACTGTAAGACTGTTGGCTGATGTCTGTAAATATACATTTGCACTGATAGATAATGAACTCTTAGAATTAGTAAAATCCTTAGCAATATTCAATTCTTTGATTAAAGCGTCTTTTTCGCAAACAAATTTCAATTTATTTTTCTCCTCTATTATTAAGTATTTAAATAGTAGTAGTAGTAGTAGGGGTTGTGGATAATGTGCATAACTTTACTATTTTCTTACTGCTAATTAAATTAAACGTTTATTTCCTGTGGATAACTTGTGCATAACCTGTGTATAAGTAGCAAAGTTATCCACAGGTTATCCACAAGCAAATGGATTTTTTATAAGTTATCCACAAGCAAGGCCTGTTTATCCACAAGTTATCCACAGGTTATCCACAAGCACTTAAAGCATTATCCCATAAAATCAGTAAAGTTGTCCACAAGTTATCCACAGGTTATCCACAAGAAAATGGGACTTATCCACAAGTTATCCACAGGTTATCCACAAGTTATCCACAAGCAAAATTATATTGAGTGTATTAATAAGGTGGAAAACTTTCTTATTTATACCTGAAAATAAAGGATTTTGTGAGTATTATTGTGAATAAAAATAATGCTATTTTTACTGTAAATATTATAGCATGAAAAGAATAAAAATACATAAAAAAAACAGTCAATTTTTATAATCAACTGCTTTCAAATATTTAAATTTTCTAAATAAAATTTAGTCTTTAATTCTCAACTTAGTTTCTATTTCTCTGACCTCTTTTTGTAGTTGTTCAGAGGTCTTCAGAGCCCTCTCAATCTTGTCGATTGCATGCATAATTGTTGTGTGATCTCGAGAGAAATCTGCCCCAATTTCAGTGGTTGAGAAGTCTGTTAAATCACGTGAAATATAGATTGCAATTTGACGAGGAACTACGAATTTTCGAGTACGTTTTTTACTCTTCAAATCGTAGTGAGAGAGCTCGTAATAATCGGCTGTTGCACGTATGATTTCGTCCACTGTAAAAGATGTATTTTCCCTCTCTAAATCCCTATTAGAAGGAGGTATTAAATCCTGTGCTTTTTCCAATGATATATTGGAATTTGTGAAGGATGCAAAAGCTCCAAGCTTCATAAGAGCTGCCTCTAGATCTCTAACATTTGTGTTTATATTTAGACATAGATAATTGATGATATCCTCATCTAAATTTATATTTTGCTCCTTACTTTTTGTACTAAGAATTGCAAATTTAGTTTCATATGTTGGAGGTTTTAGATCAATATTCATACCACGTCCAAAACGAGATAGCAATCTTTCTGTCATGTTCTTCAATTCATTCAAAGGTCTATCACATGTGAACACCATCTGTCTTTTTGTTTCATATAGATCTTCAAAAGTAGAATATAATTCTTGCTGTGTGCTATCTTTGTTCTGCAAAAAGTGAATATCATCAACAAGCAGAACATCAACCTTTCTGTATTTGTTTTGAAAGGATGCCATCTGTTTGTTCTGAATAGCTGCAATGAATTCGTTTGTAAAAGTTTCAGCATTTACATATATAACTCTCAATCTTTTAGAATTGCTGCATATGTAGTTACCTATCGATTGGAGAAGGTGAGTTTTTCCTAGACCTACTCCACCATAAATCAGACAAGGATTGTAAGTTATACCTGGGTTTTTAGCAATTGTATAAGCAACGTTATAAGTGAATGTTGTATTGTCTCCATATATAAATGAATCAAAAGTATAACGTTCATTTAGGTTGCTTTTTTTTCTTATAATATCTATTTTATCAGCCTTGTATTTCCCAAAAGTGTTTTGAGGAGTACTCATTCTGTTGACTATATCTGACGTTGTTTGTTTTACAATATTTGAAGTGATGTCGCTATCAATCGAATTGAAAACGTTGCTGCTATTGCTGTCAAAAGAAGATGGATTATTGTCTTCAATTTCAACATCATCAATTTCTAGGTTATTGTTATTGCCATAATCTCTTTTTTTCAAATTTTCAACATATTCAGAAGATTTCTGAACAAATGAAACTTTTAAATCTTCTCCGGACAAATCTTTTAAACTTTTATTGATCAGTGTTTTG
>JALNVT010000032.1 GCA_023231265.1 Sphaerochaetaceae bacterium | reverse complement strand
CAAAAGCAGCTAAGTTAAAATAGCACACATCAATATCAAACAATTTCTTCAGTTTCTGTACCTCTTGCTTGTTCTGAATCATACAACCTCCTACAAATATTTACTCGAACTTGCATCTTTTGCATCAGAAAATTTAATTTTTTGATTCAGCTTAAATTTTCACTGAATTGATGCACTTTAAATTCATAAACAATTGGAGTTTATTTTGGTTTTAAACTCAGAAGAAATGAAAAAGAACCGCTATCAGTCGGTTGAGACTTTCAAGCGGTTCATTTATTTTAAAATTGTAATATTGTTATTTAGTAACAACGATTGGACTTTCGCCTCTAGATTCAACATGCCCAACGACAAAAGCATCACCTTTCATTCGAGCAATATATGTTTCTGCATCATCCTTACTTAGAGCAAATAACAAGCCACCGCTTGTTTGAGGGTCAAATAATAGATCCTGTTTTGCCAGAACAATGCCATCTTCAAATTTAACTTTGTCCTGAATGTAGTCTCTATTATGGTACAATCCACTAGGAATCAAACCCAATCTAGCTAATTCTTCAACACCGTCAAAGAATTGAACTTTTCCAGACTCTACAACCATGGTGATGTCTCCATTACCACTCATCTCATAAAGGTGTCCTAGAAGTGAGAAACCAGTTACATCAGTTGCTGCATGAACATCCAAATCTTTCGCATTTTCATATGCATCACTATTTAATTTTTGCATGCTCTTTGTAGCTTGTTCTTCAGTAATCTTATCACACATCTCACCTTTCAATGCTGTCATTGCCACACCAGTTCCTATCTTTTTAGTAAGAATCAATATGTCACCTTCTTTCGCACCGCGGTTTGACCAAATTTTATCTTTTTCGCCAAAACCAATGACACACAAACCATATTTTGGTGTTGCATCACTTATGGTATGTCCACCTGCAATTACAGCATCAGCCTGTCCCACTTTGTCTTGTCCACCTAAGAGAATCTCTCTCATTACTGATGTATCAAGACAAGATGGGAAGCACATCAAATTCAGAGCTACAGCGGGTTTACATCCCATTGCAAAAGCATCTGATAGCGCATTAGCCGCAGCTACAGTTCCAAATGTATAGGGATCATCTACCATAGGTGGAAAGAAATCAACAGTTGCAACCATGACTCTATTATCGCCTAGATCATAGACCAAAGCATCTTCATTGCCTTCAAAACCACTAATCAATTTATCACTCTTCATCAAAGGAAGAGAAGACAATACTTCATCTAAAGTACCAGGTGGAAGTTTAGCGGCACAACCACTGGTCTTTACCATACTCGTTAATTTTACTTTATCACTCATTATATTTGATCCTCAATATATTTCTCATCTTTAATTATATACAAACTTTCCATATTTATTCCTCTTAAATCCTCTTTATTGACAGAATATGCTCTTGCACATGTTCCACATGAAGAAGATAGAGCTCTTGGCACCGGAGCAAGTTTTACCTTGATATTTTTCGAAGTCAATGATTTTCTAGCTATAATAGCATCCAATTGTGTATGAAAAGTAAGTAAATAATCCATTTATCTCTTCCTTAAATTTAAAATATATTCATCTCCATCAGGAGTTTTTGTTACGTCGTATTTCATTGCAGTGGCATAACGAGTTACATTTTCAAGTGCAGCTATATTATCTACCAATACATCCAATTGCTCTGGCTTATTTTTTAAAGCCTTTTTTGTTAAAATTACAGGTTGTGGACATACAAGTCCTCTTGCATCAACTTCCATTACATTACCTCTTTATTTTGTTTCTTTACAATTACAAATGCTATTATAGATACAATAACAAGACCAACAATAACTTCAATTTTTCCACCAGTCTTAACCAATGTAGGGCTTGATGCAGTACTGAAGTTGTGAGAAACAGCAGCACCAGCAACCATTCCAAGAACAGTAATAGCACTATCTCCATTGCCCTCACCTGTTAAAATCAACTGTCTTAAAGGACAGCCACCAAGCAATGCACCACAAAGACCAACTAGAGCCATTGATAAGATATACCAAATTGCTGATGTCAATGTGAATGAAAAATGGAAATTGCCTAAAATAATGTTACCAATTAAAACAGTTACAAAAAGTGTGAAAGAACCAAGGAACAGACGATTGTCTCTGAATAAAATGAAATCTCTGATACCACCTACCATGCAGAATCTAGCTCTCTGTGCCAATCCTCCAACAATCAGTGCTAGAACAAGACTTAAGAAGAATGGTGCATGAGCCTCTTCACTAGGAACTCCAATTAACTTAAAGAATCCAAATATCAACAATAAGATACTTACAACAGGGAATATAATTCCATCTATACTTTTTTGTTTGTAAGATCTACCTAGTGTGAAACCTTGATTCAAGAAATAAGATCCAAGTGCTATACCTCCAGCAAAGCCAATCAATGCAAAGATTGCTTTACCATCACCACCACCAAGTCTCAATACCATTCTTAAAGGACATCCTAAGAATACCAAAGCTCCAGCCATCATGAAAAATCCCAATACGAATCTCATTACAGGAGCAGAACCACTTGTTGCTCTAAATTCTTTGTTGATAAGAGCCAGTAAGGTTGAACCAAGAATCAACCCAAATATCTCAGGTCTTGCATACTGCAGATGTGGTGCAGTATGAAGATACAGACTACCTGTGATATCACGAATAAAACAAGCAATACAAAATCCCATATTCGCAGGATTACCGAACGCCACCAAAACTAAAGCAGCCAAGCCAATTACGAAACCCGTAAAAATGACCAATTTTTTTTCCTTTATCATAAAAAACCTCTCAACTAAACGATTATACCATCATTTTTTCAAAAATACAATGGATTTTTTTTATTTTTCATGCTATACTGTTTTTATGAAAAGAGTTTATTTGGACAACGCATGTACCTCATATCCAAAACCTAAGGTTTTAGCCGAGGCAATAGTGAATTTCATTGAAAATGATGGCAGCAATCCTTCACGTGGAGTGTATGAAAGTGCACTCGAATCATCTTCCTTGTTATTGGATACAAGAATAAAGATTGCATCTTTAGTTGGCTCATCCGATTTCAAGAGTGTCATATTTACTTCTGGAATTACAGAAGCTTTAAATATGATTATCGGTGGCATGTTAACTGAAGCTGATCATGTTATTGTAACATCATTAGAACACAATTCTGTTATAAGGCCTCTGGTTGAACGAGGTATTGAATACTCCACTCTTCCTTGTGATGAAAAAGCTCATACCATATTTAAAAATTGTGAGAGCATTGTAAAAGACAACACAAAGGCAATGATCATAACTCAATCATCAAATGTATTTGGAACAATCACAGATATAGAAAGAGCTAAAGTTTTTGCAAAAGAAAATATGTTGAAGTTGATTGTAGATACAGCCCAGGGTTTTCCAATTGCTCCAATAACTCTTGATGGTATTGATGCAATTTGTTTTGCAGGCCACAAAGGATTTCTTGGACCTACAGGAATTGGTGGTATAATTTCAAATGAAAAGTTCTTGATGTCATTGACACCTATTATTTGTGGTGGTACTGGCTCTGATAGTGCTTCTCTAAGTATGCCAGATTTCCTTCCTGATAGATTTGAGGCTGGTACTTTGAATTTGATTGGAATAGCAGGATTGAATGCTGTAATTGATGATTTGTTAAAAGAAATTCCTGAATCTCTCAAAAACCACATCAAAGAGACAGACATCAACAATTACTTAGAACTATATAGATACAACACCATGCAACGATGCAAAGAGCTTCTTGATGGATTTTCCAGCATTTTGGAAGTTACTGTCTATGGAGAGATGAATATATCCAACAGGACCAGTGCTATATCGATAACAATCGATGGCATGGACTCCAGTGATGTTGCATCTTGTCTTTCTGATTATGGTATTGAAACACGTGTTGGTTTGCATTGTGCACCATTGGCTCACAAGGCAATGCATACATACCCAAATGGAACAATTCGATTCTCTCCTGGACCATTCACGACCAAGCAAGAAATTGAATACACTCTTGAAAAATTAAGATTAATAATAAGGAATAACAATGAAAAATAAATATTTTAGCTCCATGCTAGAGAATCTTCCAAAAGGATTGGAAAGAAGAACTGCAATTGCAGGTAAAAATCTTGGTTGCGAAGCTCTCTATGATTTAGATGGTAATTTTATCTCTTCATCTGATGAAGGCATCCTAATTGATGATTGCGAATATATGAGTGAGATTCTTTCAGGTAAATTGGAACTTGTGCTATGCGGTGGAGGTCATGTTGGCCACGCTGTATATGAACTTGGTCTGTTTCTTGGAATGAATGTCACAATTGTTGAAGACCGAGAAGAATTCTGCAACAAAGAACTTTATCCAAATGCCACGTTGAAGATTGGAAAATATGATGAAGTTCTAAATAATATGGAATTATCACATTCTGCAATTGTGGTAGCAACTCGTGGACATAAATTTGATAGAACATGTGTGGCTGCAATCCTTCCCAAGAGATATAGATATCTTGGTATGATTGGATCATCTGGTAAAGTTGCAACAACAAGAGGTCTTCTGTCGGATGATATTAAATCTGGTATGATTGATGCAAAAATAGAGAAGCTTGAAACTTTACACGCTCCTATAGGTCTTGATATAAATGCTCAGACACCTGAAGAGATTGCTGTTTCAATTTTAAGTGAGATAATCAAAGTAACAAAATCAGATAAAAAACAAGTTCAAATTAAAGTGAGCGATTTAGAAAAACTTCTCCAAACAGATGAACCTTTTGTTGTAGGAAGAATTGTTGAAAAGAAAGGCTCTGCTCCTAGAGAAGTTGGTTCTTTCCTTGCAATATTGTCAGATGGTAGCATGATTGGTACTGTTGGTGGTGGTGCAATGGAAGCTGTTGTAATCCATGATTGCAAAAAATTACTGAAGAATGAAAATCAAACTTCAGCAATTTTTGAACATGACCTATCAAATAAAAATGCAAGAAATCTAGGCATGATTTGTGGTGGTGATGAAAAAGTTATTCTTCACAAATTTACTTCATAAGTTCTAAAAACTTATCAAGTTCTTTCTGAACCCTTTCATATTCTCCACTTTTTGGATCATACTTATTAACTCTCAAGCTTTCACAGAGTGTCACCAATGATTCATAAAGTGGAGTCAATCCTAAATTACCAGCAACACCTTTTAGTGTATGAACGATTACAAAAGGAACCTGTTGATCCTCATCTTCAATATGTTCTTTTAAAGCTGGAATGTTCTCATCTGCAATAAATAAATCCAGACATTCATCATATAATTCTTCGTCGTTTAAAAATCTTTCAAATGCTCCATCGATGTCACAACCCCAAGATTTTAATTTTTTTACTCTTTCTGACATATTGTTTTCCTTTATTTCGTATTAATTAAAGTATAGTTCAATAATATCCAATTATCAACATTATATTATTCTTACTGACTTATTTCGTAAATCTCTTTCATGCATATTAACCAACAATCACAACCTTAAATGTATAATTATTCTTTTTTACTGCCTATATTTCTATATTTTACCTTTATTATCAAAATAATTGTATAAATATTCAGATTTTACTTGACAAAATTCCTCTTTCTATGCAATATACACGCATAAATATACAAACAAAATAAATATTGGAGATTGAAAATGAAAAAAATGGTTATAACTTTGATGGTATTACTGTCACTGACAACAGCTGGACTATTCGCTAATGGTTCAAAAGAAAAAAATTCTAATGGTAAAGAAACTATAACAATGGCTACAAATGCAGAGTGGCCTCCTCTAGAATATGTAGATGATGACGGCAATGTTATTGGTTATGAAGTAGAACTAACAGAAGCTCTTGCTACAGTGACTGATTATAACTGGGAAGTTGTAAATGTTGCTTGGGATGGTATTTTTGCAGGTCTATCTAATGGTGCATATGATGGTATTGCTTCAGGTGTTTCAGTAACTGAAGAAAGAAAAGCAGCTATGTTGTTCTGTGATCCTATCTTGGTACAGATCCAATCTATAATCATTCCTGCAGATTCAAAAGATTCTCCTAAAAATATCAATGACCTTGAAGGAAAGACTGTTGGTGTACTTATTGGTGCAATTGGCGACTTACTTCTTCAAGACAGTGGACTTGATATTGAAATAAAATCTTACGATAACATTGCTTATGGCATCGAAGATATGTTAAATGGCAATCTTGATGCAGTTGTTGTTGATAGTTTGATTGCTGGTGAATACGTAATTTCAAACGATGCATATAAAGGCAAATTGGTTGAAAGCGGTTTTGCTCAAGAAGTCGGCGAACCTATTGCAATGTGTTTCCCAAAGGGAGAAGAAGATAAAGTTGCAATGGTAAACCAAGCTCTAAAAGATTTAGAAGAAAATGGTACAATTGCTGAGTTAAAAGCTAAATATGGTATTCTATAATACTTATATATAAAATTACAAAAACACTTAAGTGTGTGGGCTTCTAATATAGAGCTCGCACACTTTTTTTATACAACAATTCTATCTCGATGGCTTCTTGGCCAGTATCAATCAACTTTCTTTTTTATCACAGAAATCATACCAGATTCATTACCTTCAAAGTTCAAAGAAAAACAAATAATTTAAAAACACAGCAGCATCAACATACTACTGGTTGTTTATGCAAAACTTAATGTTAGTTTTACTAAAATATAGAATATTTATACATTAACACTTCTAATTACAATCAATTACCAAATTTTATTGTATATTTATTTAATTTTTTATCAAATACTATTGACTATATAGTTATAAATATACATGATGTATGCATAATTATTCATTAAGGAGATATGAATTATGAAAAAAATATTTATTGCTATGATGTTTGCTTTAAGCATCACAATGGGTACTGTTGTTGCTCAAGGTACCAAAGAAGTGAGTGTTAAAGATAATCATGTAATTGTTATGGCTTCAAACTGTGAATGGCCTCCATTGGAATTTGTAGATGAAGCAGGAAATATTGTTGGTTTTGAAATTGATCTACTGAAAGAACTTGAAGGTGTTACTGATTATACCTTTGAAGTGAAGAATGTTTCATGGGATGGTATTTTTGCAGGTCTTGCAAATGGTGCTTATGATGGAGTAATTTCAGGCGTTTCTGTAACTGATGAAAGAAAAAAGGCAATGAATTTTTCTGATGTTTTCTTAGAGATCAAACAATCTATCATAACTTTGGCAGATAACGAAAATCCTTCAACCAGCTTGGACGAACTTGTAAGTAAAAAGGCTGGAGTTTTGATAGGATCAACAAGTGATTTACTCTTACAGGATAGTGGTCTTGATATAGACATCATGTCATACGATAGTATAGCACTTGCTGTAGAAGATCTCATAAATGGTAATTTAGATGCAGTCTTAACTGACAGTGTTGTAGCTGGAGAATATGTTTTATCAAATAAAGCATTTGAAGACAAACTTCAAATTTCAGGTGATTTAGAAGGAATCTCAGAACCAGTAGCTATGTGTTTCAACAAGGATGATTCATTTCATACTGATATAGTCAATGCAGGTCTGAAACAACTAGAAGAAAATGGAACTTTAAATGCCCTCAAAGAAAAATGGGCAATATTATAAATTAAAAAATATACATAGAACAGGAGATATTTTATGAAAAAAACAATTATTACATTAATGATGATCTTGGCTTTTACTTCAACAGTTGTATTTGCACAGGGTTCAAAAGAAACAGCGGAAGAAAGTAAGGTAATTACAATGGCTACAAATGCAGAATGGCCTCCTCTAGAATTTGTTGATCAAGATGGTAACGTTACTGGATTTGAGATGGAACTTCTACAGAAATTCTCAGAAGTAAGTGATTACACTTTCACTCCAATCAACATAGCATGGGATGGTATTTTTGCTGGTCTAGCTAACGGTGCTTATGATGGTATTGCATCAGGTGTATCAGTTACAGAAGAAAGAAAATCTGCAATGGAATTCACAACACCATTCTTATTGGTAACACAGTCAATAATTGTTCCAACTGCTACAGGTTTTGAAGCAGCAAAGATTGATGAACTTTCAAGTAAAAAAGTCGGTGTTCAAATTGGTACTACAGGTGATTTAATGTTACAGGACAGTGGTTATGATGTTATCATCAAATCATATGATTCAATTGCTCTTGCAGTTGAAGACTTACTCAATGGTAATCTAGATGCTGTTGTTACAGATAGTGTTGTTGCTGGTGAATATGTTCTAGGCAATGATGCATTCAAAGGTAAATTGAAGGTAACTGGTACTTCAGAAGAAAATGTTGAACCTATTGCAATGGCCTTCCCTAAGGGTGATACAATGCATGTTGAAATCGTAAACAATGCACTTAAAGCATTGGAAGAGAATGGAACTATGGATGAACTCAAAGCTAAATGGGGAATTCTTTAAATAAATAAAAACTTTTAAACTCTGGTCTGGAATTTATTTTCCAGGCCTTTTTTTTGTTTCATCATTGAATATGTGTTGTTAAGTAATGCAAAAGGTATTTACTACTGGAAATACAATGCTATCATAATCCTATATACACGCATGAAAAGGAAAATTGAATGGACACAATATTGTTTTCTACCAATGGACATCAAAGAACAACAATCAACAGAGTTTTAAATATAAAATGTAGAATGTATAGCTCATTTGAAGTTTTTTTAAAAGATAAGCATTCCGAAATATCCCTGGTAATAATAGATGATTCAACTTCTTTTGATAGAAAAATTCTTTTTGAAGAAATTGCATTTAAAGATTTAAGATGCCCTATCTTGATAATTCATGGTAATAAAGACAGAAGATACCATATGATATCAAGTAACATCTTGTACATGCCAAAACCTCTCAATGATTCAACATTAAGAAGATCTCTAACATTACTAAATATCGAATCAACAGCAACTGATGCTGATGAAGATAAAACGAACTTTTATGCTCCAAAATTGATTGGTAGCAGCAAGATGATGCAAGATTTAAGAGCAGAGCTGAATATCATTTCAAAGCAAAATCTTCCAACAATTATTTTTGGGGAGACAGGTGTTGGTAAGGAGCTTGCTGCAAATCATCTTCACTTGAACAGCAGCTGCAGAAATAAAGATATGATAAAGGTCAACTGCTCTTTGTTGAACTCCCCTATTTCTGATTCAATTCTCTTTGGTCATGATAAAGGCTCTTACACAGGTGCTGATTGCATGCAAGAAGGTCTTGTACAAAGTGCAAACAATACAACATTTTTTTTAGATGAAATAGAGAATCTAAATCCTGCATCACAAGCCAAATTACTCAGACTCGTGGAAAGTGGAGAATATAGGAGAATTGGTTCTCAAAAGATACTGAAAAGTGAGTTCAGATTACTTACAGCTTCAAATTGCAGTCTGGACACATTGCTGAAGAAAAAAAAGTTTAGATCTGATTTTTTTTATCGAATATCTCAATTCTCTGTGACAATGCCACCTTTAAGAGAGCATAAAGAAGATTTAGATGAACTTGTTCATCATTATTATAACAAAGTTGAAGAGATGAGAGATGTTGATTCATCTTTCATGCAAACTCTTTATGATTATGACTTTCCAGGAAATGTAAGAGAGTTAAATGCAATATTAGAAAGAAGTCGAGCCTTCAGCAGAGGCTCGACGATATCAATTAGAATGTAATTAAAATATTTTAATTGGTTTGTGATTTGCAACTTGTTTCTCAATTTTGGTGAACAACATTCTATAAAAACAGTATGCCATAATTCCAGTTCCTATCCATGCAAAAGGAGATGCAAGACAGATACCAATGTAGTTCCAAAGTGGAACAAATATTATGATTGCTAAAACTCTAAACAGAATCTCTTGAAATGCACATATCATTGGAATCAAACCAGAACCAAGTCCCTGACTAGCACTTCTATAAACAAAGATACTTGCAAGAGGAATATAAAACAATCCAACTGTTTTTATGTACTGAACTGAGTAAAGTAGAACTGAGGTATCTTTATCTGATAAGAACAATCTTGAAATATCGGTACTGAATAAGAACTGAATCATACCAGAAACGAGAGCAATAATAGCTGTTAAAAACATTGTTTTTTTGACACCTTCTCTTATTCTATCTATTCTTCCTGCCCCAATATTTTGACCACAGTATGTTGTTATTCCTGCGCCAAATCCAGTGAAGCTCTGTTCAAATAGGCCTTCAATTCTTACACCAACACCAAATCCAGCTACTGCATCGGATCCAAACCCATTTAGGTTTGCTTGAACTACCAGTACTCCAATTGATATTACAGAGAAATGGAAACCACTTGGAATACCAATCATGAGCAATCTTTTTACTACGTCTTTATCATACTTCCAATCTTCTTTTTTAGGCCAAATTTCTTTGTACTTTGTTTTTATGAAAATCATGGTCAAAATTGCACTTACTGTCTGGGCAAATACTGTAGCTACGGCAGCTCCTTGTACTCCCATATCGAATATAGCAACACAGATGAGGTCTCCTGCTACATTCAATGCAGAGCTGAATATCAAAAAGAAAAGAGGTGTCTTGCTATCTCCAACAGATCTCAATATTGAAGAGAAAGTATTGTAGTACATTGTGGTAATTATTCCATACACTATGATTCTGAAATAGCTTTCTGCAAGGTCAATTATATTATCTGGAGTTGATATCAATCTAAGCAGAGGTCTGACTAAAATCAAGGATACTATGGTGATTGTAAGAGAGCAGAAGAATGTTGTAAGAATGGACATTGCTATGCTCTTTCTAACTCCCGCTTCATCTCCAGCTCCATACCTCTGACTTACAATTACAGAGAATCCTGTAGAAAGCCCCAGTGCAAAACCAATCAATGTAAAACCAATTGGACCAGACACACCGAGGGCAGCTAAAGCTTCAACACCTACATATCTCCCTACAATCAAAGTATCGATTACTTGATAAAACTGTTGAAAAAAATTTCCGATAATTATAGGTATCGAAAATAATGTAATTTGTTTTAGAGGACTTCCCTCAATCATGTTAATTTTCATAAAGAAACGCTATATCAAGGCTTTATAATAGTCAATAAAAATTTTAAAAATAAGTTAAATTTTATACTATTTTATCATATTTTTTTTGGTTACTAATTTACTTATACTTCATTTAGAAATGAAAGATTGGAGCTTTAATTATTTATAAGTAAATATTCATTACATTCCACCTTTCTTTTTGATGATATTCTTACTACAATAACTATGAAATTATGAATAAGGAAATTATATGAAAAATAATAAAAAGTTTCTTTCATTAATTATTATCTTTATATTGGTTGAAACAAGTATTGTGGCATCAAATTTTGCCACACTCTATGATAGAGATGATTTTGAAGTTCAAGCAATCAACTCTCTTGCTCTGAGATCATCGAACAATGGTATTTTTGATAGCTTTCCAGCAACAAAAACCAGTCTTCAAGATGCTTTAAATAGAATTGATATAACCAAATTGAATAGTTACGAATTGAAACTCTACAATAAAGTTCTGACCATGCTTGATGAGAAAAGCAATCTTTACAATGATGATAATTCATCAGTAAATGGAGATATAATTTTCAGTGGCTCAATGAGGTCATACAGAACCAACAGCGAATCTTTGAAGCAGTATGAACTGCTTGAGCAATATAAAGACAATCTTCCATGGATTGATACCAGAATGCAAATAGACTTTGGCGATTATATTTATGGATACACTCAGTTTGAGTTTCAAGATGAGAATTTTTATGACTATGATGACGATGTTCCATCATTTGATTACAATCTTCATAGCGCCCCCTTTAACGATGACAGTGCTTATAAATTAAATTCTATGGAACCACTTAAAATAGGATTGTCTGCAGGTTCTGATAATTTTAACTTTCAATTTGGAAGAAATAGACTTTCTGAAGGCTCTGGTGTTACTGGAAATTTAATAATTGGAGATAATTTTTCAAGGCAAGATTATATATCCTATACCTTATATTCAGGATTTTTCAGCTATCATATGTCTCTGACTCAATTTGATTTGCAGGAATCTTCCGACGAAATGCATCCTGTTTCATTCAACAATGATTCACAGTACAGAGTCATCAATAGATTCACTGTGACTCCACTGAACAATCTTTCGTTTGATTTTTATCAAGGTGCTCTCTTCAAAACTCAATATGTTGATTACAGAATGATCCTTCCCTTCATGTATGTTCACAATTATTTCAACTTCGATCAAGATTCAAGCACGAAAGGTTACAATGATGAGGCCAACAATATATTGGGAGCCAATTTAAAATGGGTGATCATGAGAGGTCTTGAAGTGAACATAGAGACAGTGCTTGATCAATACACTCTTGCAACTGAAACTGCTGGTGTATTTCCAAACGCCTATGGAATTCTTTTCAATATCAAGAACTCAATATCAATGAAAAATGGCTCTCTCAATAATTATATTGAAGTTGTGTACACATCACCTTATCTATATCTGAATGAAAAAAAAGATTCCATTAAAGTTGAGAACTACAACTATGATTGGATATTGGGAAATTATCTATCAGGCGATGTAGATGAGATATCTTACAGTGGATACATTTATGGTCCAGATAATCTTGTTCTTGCATATGGTTTCAACTATCTAAGCTACAATGAATGGAGTGCTGGAACTGATTTTATATTCAGAATGGATGGTACTAAAGGGATTAAAACAGATGAAAATAGTTCTGTTTCAATAGGTGTTGTTGATAATACCTTATTTATGGTTGGAACACCTGAAATAAGTTTTACAATAAGTCCTAATGTTTCGTTTGATATAAACAAGGTGATATTCTTCAATGGTATTTTTGGATTCGTTGGTAAGATAAATAGATTCCATGATATAACAAGCTCTGTCAATTACAGCATTCAAGGTGCAATCTCAGCAACCATCAAACTTCTGTAATTCAGAAGTTTGGAGTCCTACCCCAAAAAAAGAACTGCTATGGCCAACTGACCATAGCAGAAAAAAATATACAACAACAAATATTGTTATTTACTGGTTAAAAAAGTTTTCACAGCTGATATCTGTCTTTCAACTTCTTCAGGAGAGGTCCCACCGAAACTGTTACGTTTGGTCAGACACTTTTCAAGTGAGATCTCACTTTTTACATCTTCATCAAAATCAGAACTGAATTCTTTAAATTCATCCATTGATAAGGTATCAAGAGTTTTATCCTCTTTTATGCAATAAGCAACAATTTCACCTGTAATTTTGTATGCAGTTCTAAAAGGAGTGCCTTTCTTTGTCAGATAATCTGCAACATCAGTTGCATTTATAAAGCCCTTCTGTGCAGCTTTATACATATTGTCTTTTCTAACATTCCAGGTCGCAATCATCTTTTTGAATATTGGAAGACATTGAAGAACTGTATCAATTGAATCAAATACTGCTTCTTTATCTTCCTGCATGTCTTTATTGTATGCTAGAGGTAACCCTTTTAAGGTTGTTAGCATATTCATCAAATTTCCATAACATCTTCCAGTTTTTCCTCTGACAAGTTCTGCAATGTCTGCATTCTTCTTTTGAGGCATGATGGAAGATCCTGTGCAGTAGGCATCGTCAAGTTCGATGAACTTGAATTCCCAACTGCACCACAATATAATCTCTTCAGAAAATCTTGATAGATGCATCATTATCAATGATATGTCTGTAAGTAACTCTACAAGGAAGTCCCTGTCAGCAACACCATCCATAGCATTCTCACATGCACTATTGAAACCTAGAAGGCTTTTCGTGAGCTCTCTGTTTATTGGATAACTTGTTCCAGCTAAAGCACATGAACCCAGAGGCATGATATTTGTTCTTTCGATGCATTGATCAATTCTCTGTATATCTCTTTCAAACATTTGAGCGTAAGCCATCAGATGGAATGCAAATGATATTGGTTGAGCTCTTTGAAGATGAGTGTAACCTGGCATTATTGTTTCAGTATGTTCTGATGCAATATTGCTGATAACTTCAAGAAGGTCGTAAAGATACATCTTCAATTCTTTCTCTTTATCGATCACATACATTCTGATATCAAGAGCTACTTGGTCGTTACGGCTTCTAGCAGTATGAAGTCTTTTCCCAGCTTCACCAATTTTATTGGTGAGCAACTCTTCAACAAACATATGAATATCTTCAGCATTTGAATCATAAGGATTGATCTTTCCAGTTTTAAAATCTTCTTCTATTTCACTCAAGCCATTTATTATTTGATTTGAATCTTCCCCACTTATAATACCACAGCTTCCCAGCATAATTGCATGTGCAATGCTGCCCTTTATATCCTGTTCCACCATCCTTGCATCAAAATGCAAGGATGAATTGAAATCATTGGTTTCTGCGGCTATACTTTTTTGGAATCTTCCACTCCACATGGTTTTCATAAATATTTCCTATTGTAAGTTATTTTTAATTTCCATTTGTGCTTTTACCTTAATTGGTAAGCCAAACAAGTTAATGAATCCTGCACTGTCATTTTGGTCATATACATGATCTTCATCAAAAGTAGCAATATTTTCATCATATAATGAATAAGGTGATTCCACACCAGCATTGATGATATTACCTTTGTAAAGTTTCAATTTAACAGTTCCAGAAACTCTTTCTTGAGTCTTATCTACAAATGCATCTAAAGATTCTCTCAAAACAGTGAACCAAGTACCATTATAAACAATGTCTGCATATTTCTGTGCAACTAAATATTTGTAATGCTGAGTTTCTTTATCAAGTGTGATTGTTTCCAATACCTGATGAGCTCTATATAAAATTGTTCCACCAGGAGTTTCATAAACACCTCTAGATTTCATACCTACAAGTCTGTTCTCTACTAAATCTGTGATACCAATACCATTCTCGCCACCGACTTTATTCAGAGCTTCAATCATATCAACACCATTCAACTTCTTACCATTGAACTTTGTAGGAATACCTTTTTCAAATTCCAATTCTATGTATGTAGGTTCATCTGGTGCAGAAAATGGAGATACTCCCATTTCTAAGAATTTTGCTTTTTCATAATCTGGTTCATTAGCTGGATTCTCTAAATCCAAACCTTCATGTGATAAGTGCCATAAATTCTTATCTTTTGAATAGTTTGTTTCTTTATTTATCTTCAAAGGAATGTTATGTGCTTCTGCATATTCAATTTCTTGAGTTCTTGATTTGATTTCCCAAGTTCTCCAAGGAGCAATGATTGCCAGTTCTGGAGCAAATGCTTTAATTGCCAATTCAAATCTTACCTGATCATTACCTTTACCAGTACAACCATGACAGATTGCATCAGCACCCTCTTCTTTTGCAATCTTTACAAGTTCTTTACCAATTAAAGGTCTTGCAAATGAAGTTCCAAGTAAGTAGTCCTGTTCATATACTGCACCAGCTTTCAAAGTTGGATAGATATAATCCTGAACAAAATCTTCTTTTAAATCCAAAATGTATAACTTTGAAGCACCAGTTTTTTTTGCTTTTTCTTCTAGTCCATCAAGTTCTGTTCCCTGACCCACATCTGCACTGACAGCAATGATTTCAGGATCACCGTAATTTTCCTTCAACCAAGGAATGATGATTGATGTATCAAGACCACCAGAATAAGCTAAAACGATTTTTTTGTAATTTGTATTTTCCATTTGTAATCTCCGTATTTAATATTTATGCAAGTTATACATTTTTATGAGATAATTGTCAACGTATATTTATACATTTTTATTTGTTTTTACATTATTTTTTATCATATTTATGTAAATATACCGTATATATACAGTATATACATAAATTCTCATATACAAAATTTATTAATAAATATACATTTTGATGTCATAACACACAAATAAGTGATAGATTTAGAACTTTAAGCCTATAGAAAAAAACTTTTCTGCCTGTTATCATAATTTTATGAAAACAATAAATGTAGTTGCAGCTGTTATAATAAATGATGATAAAATTTTTACTGCACAACGTCCTGATAAAGGAGAAGTTGCAAAAATGTGGGAATTCCCAGGTGGTAAAATTGAACAAGGCGAGTTAGAAGAAGAGGCTTTATTCAGAGAAATCCAAGAAGAATTTGATACTGATCTCAATGTTGGTAAGAAAATAATTACCATTCAGCACCAGTATTCAAATTTTAAGGTTATCATGAGTGGATATTTCTGCACCATAAGAGAAGGTAATTTAGATTTAAAAGAGCATCTTGATTCTAAATGGCTCTGTATTGATAATTTGAGCAGTGTGAATTGGGCTCCAGCAGATAGACCAATTGTTAAAGAAGTCATAAAACAACTATCAAAATAAACGGGTTAACCAAATTTGATTTTTTGTTGAGTTGCACCTAATTTATCATCCGATAATAGGTGCTACTTAACAGCAGAGATTTCTTTTCAATTCACTCTAAATATTAACTTTATATATATCAGACACTCTGGGGCTTTGGTTGCGTTGAATTCTTTTTCAAGAGTTCAATAAACAAATCCTCACTGACTGGCTTTGAGAATAAGAATCCTTGTCCTACCTCACATCCAATATCCTTAAGGAAATTTTCTTGAGCTTTTGTCTCAATTCCTTCAGCAACTACTGGTAAATCAAGAAGTTTGTTCATATGAATTACAGATTTCAGTATTATTGCAGCTCTTTCATTTGATTCAAGTCCCTGCAAGAAATTTAAATCAATTTTTAAAACATCAAATACAAGATCCTTAAGAACATTCAAAGAAGATAAACCAGATCCAAAATCATCCATGTGAACGCTCAAACCTGATTCTTGGAATTTATCAACAACACTCTGTAT